>NZ_JAMYBV010000007.1:0-257481 GCF_024126635.1 Pseudomonas sp. VA159-2
GAATGCGCATACAAAAACCAAAACAATCCCCGAACCCGAACCCGAACCCGAACCCGAACCCGAACCCGAACCCGAACCCTACCCATGCCCCCCACCACCTCCGCCGCCAAATCCACCGGCAAACCGCGCCTTAAGATGCCCCTGCTCATCCAGCAGGTAGGCATCCATCACCTCCCGTACCACAGGCCCCGCCACCCGCCCCCCAGCCTCGCCGTTCTCGATCATCACAGCCACCACCAGCGCCGGACGTTCAGCCGGCGCGAAGCCGACGAACAGGGCGTTATCGCGGTGCCGCTCCAGGGTCTTGTCACGGTTGTAGCGCTCCCCCTGCTTGATCGCCACCACCTGCGCCGTGCCGCTCTTGCCCGCGATCCGGTACTGGGCACCGGCAGCCGAGGCCCGGGCAATGCCGCGCGGGTCGTGCATGACCATCTGCATGCCCTGGCTGACCTGGTCCCACGCACGCCTGTCGTGCAGCACGATATCTGGCATCGGCTGAGGGTCGACCGGCTGCTCGCCGCCCACCGTCATGGCCAGGTGCGGCCGGTGCCAGGCGCCCTTGCTGGCCAGCAGGCTGGTGGCCTGGGCCAATTGCAGCGGGGTGACCTGCATGTAGCCCTGGCCGATGCCAAGAATCAGTGTTTCACCGGGGAACCAGGCCTGGCGCCGGGTAGCGCGCTTCCAGGCTTGCGACGGCATTAGCCCAGGGGCCTCCTCGAACATGTCCAGCGACACCTTCTGGCCCAGGCCGAACTGCGCCATGTAGTCGTGCAGGCGGTCGATGCCCAGCTTGTGCGCCAGGTCGTAGAAGTAGGTGTCGTTGGAGCGCATGATCGCGCTGTACATGTCTACCCAGCCATCGCCCGTGCGGTTCCAGTTGCGGTACTTGTGGTCATAGTTGGGCAGTTCGTAGTAGCCCGGGTCGAACACCCGGCTGGCGGGGGTGATCACGCCGCTGTCGAGACCGGCGATGGCCACCTCCGGCTTGACCGTCGAACCGGGTGCGTACAGCCCGCGCAGCACGCGGTTGAACAACGGCCGGTCGATGGAGTCGCGTAGCGCTGCGTACTGCTTGTAGCTGATGCCCTTGACGAACAAATTGGGGTCGAAGCTGGGGTTGCTGACCATCGCCAGCACATCGCCGTTGGCCGGGTCGAGCACCACCACTGCGCCACGGCGCTCGCCCAGGGCCTTTTCGGCGGCCTGTTGCAGGTGGGCGTCGAGGCTCAGCACGATGTCCTTGCCCGGCACCGGGTCGTGGTGGCGCAGTACGCGCATCACCCGGCCCTGGGCATTGGTCTCGACCTCCTCGTAGCCCACCTGGCCATGCAGCTGTTGTTCATAGAACCGTTCGATGCCGGTCTTGCCGATCGACTGGGTGCCTCGGTACTCGGTGCTGTCGAGGGTCTTGGCTTCTTTCTCGTTGATGCGTCCCACGTACCCCACCGAGTGGGCGAAATGCTCGGCCAGCGGGTATTCACGGATGAACTGCGGCTCGACCTCCAGCCCCGGCAGGCGGAACTGGTTGACCGCGATCAGGGCGATCTGCTCCTCGCTCAGGCCCACCAGCAGGGTGACCGGTTCGAAAGGCTTGCGGCCTCGGCGCAGGTCCTTGTCGAACTGCTGACGATCATCCTCGGACAAGCCGAGGATCTGCCGCAGGCTGTCCAGCACTTTGGCCGAGTCGCCGGCGCGTTCGCGGGTCATGGTCAGGTTGAAACTGGGCTTGTTGTCGGCCAGCACCACGCCGTTGCGGTCGTAGATCAGCCCGCGTTCGGGGGGGATCGGCAGCACGTGCACGCGGTTGTTTTCCGAGACCGCGCTCTGCTGGTCATGCTGCAGCACTTGCAGCACGTAGAGGCGGCCCACCAGCACCGCGCACAGGCTCATCACCAGGACGGCGCAGGCCAGCAGCCGGCGGTTGACCAGGTGCTTTTCCTTTTCGTGGTCCTTGAGGGGGATGGGTTGGGGCATGAGGGCTCGTGTCTTGGGGCAGGGCGCATAGGGGGCGAGGCAAGCCCGTTCGCAGAAAAAGCGTGGGGATGCTACGCAAGCGGGCAAGGGCGCTCAAGGCGCGTGGGGCGGGCCGCGGCCCGTCCAGCAAGCTGCGGCCCCAGCCGCAGGGCGGTTGGACACTTCATGAAGATTCGTTCATCTGGCCGGCTCTTGCCGGAAGCGGGCACTGGAGGGCTAAGTGTCAATGTGCCAGTATTCAGGTCGCCTCGCTGCCTGCGGTTTCACATCAGGCCGGCACAATCGCTTTGGCTGATTACACTATTGAAACCGCCACACTGGGAGTACCTGGGATGGGTTACGTGTTGATTGAGCGTGCAGCGGGGCTTGCGCAGTACCGCGCCATCGGCCAGGGCAGGGGCGAACAGCCATGAACCAGCGTGGGCGCAGTATCTCGCTGCAACTGCTGGTGGCCTTGGCGATCATGCTCGGCATGTTGCTGCTCGGCGCGGCCCTGGCCTGGCAGGGTTACCTTGGCGTGCGGCAAACTTTGGTGGCCACCGCCGGCGATGCGGCCCTGCAGGTGGGCAAGACCATCGAGGAGCGTGCCCGGCGCCTGGTGGAACCGGCGCAGAGCAGCATCCGCCTGCTGGCCTTCAACCCGGTTGCCGGCAACCTGGCCCAGCGCCTGGAGCGCCTGCCCCAGCTGGCCGAGAGCTTGAACGCCAACCGCATGCTCAGCGCGGCTTATGTCGGCTACCCCAATGGCGATTTCCTGCTGGTGCGACGGCTGCGCGACCGGCAGTTGCTGCAGCGCCTCGAGGCGCCGCCTGGCACGGCTTTCCTGGTGCAGAGCGTCAGCCATGGCGAAGGGGGCGCACGGCTGGGCGAGTGGCGCTTCTACGACCGCGCGCTGACCCTGCTCAAGACCCTGGACAAACCCGACTACCGCTACGATCCGCGCTTGCGTCCGTGGTTCGTCGAAGCTTCCCGGCAAGCCAGCACCGTGCTCACTCGGCCCTATGTGTTCTTCACCACCCGCGAGATCGGCCTGAGCATGGCCCTGCGCAGCGTCGACGGGGCAGCGGTGATCGGCATGGATGTCTCGGTCAACGACCTGGCCAGCGAGAGCCGCGACCTGCGCATCACTCCCGGTACCGAAATTGCCGTGGTCGACGATCAGGGCAGCGTGGTGGCCTATCCCGACCTGCAACGGGTGATCGTGCGCGAGGGCGAGGCCGTGCGCCTGTCGCATATTGCCGAGCTGGGGGTGCCCAGCTTGCAGCAGGTCCAGTCCGTGTTGCCCGAAGGCAGCCGACCGCAGCCTTACCAGGTGGATGGCCAGACCTGGTACGGCATGCGCGTGCCGCTGGCGCTGGCTGGGCAGAACCTGCAAGTACTGATCGCCGTGCCGGCCCACGAACTGCTGGCCGGGGCGCGCAAGGTATTGTTCGACCAGTTGCTGTGGACGGCGGCGCTGATGGCCTTGCTGCTGTTGCTCGGAGGCTTGCTCGGGCAGCGCATCGGCCGCCCGTTGCGCTTGCTGGCCGAGCAGGTGCGGGGGCTGGCCGACTTCGATTTCAGCCGCGAGGTGGGCGTTACCTCGCGGGTCAGCGAGGTGCGCGAACTGAGTCGTGTGCTCAGCCGCATGTCCGTCACGATCCGCAGCTTCCAGGCGATCACCCTGACCCTCAGCCGCGAGAGCCAGCTCGAACGCATGCTAGACGGCGTGTTGCGCCACCTGGTGGATGCCGCCGGCGTGGCGGCGGGGGCGGTGTACCTGCTGGAAGCCGACCAAGGCCACCTGCGCCTGGCCGCTGCTTGCCGGGGCGAGGCCTACCCCGCGCAACTGGAGGTCAGCGACGGCGACGACCTGGCGGCCACCGTGACCCAGGCCCTGGCCCTGCAAGGCCGCAGCCTGGCCGTGGTGCTCAACGATCGCGGCAAGCAGTTGCTCGGCATCCTGGTCCTGCAGCTCGAACACATCCAGGACGAGATGGGCCAGCCGTTCTGCCGTTTCGTCGAGGAGCTGTCCGGCGCCGCCGCCGTGGCCATCGAGACCCGGCAGTTGGTCGAGGCCCAACAGCGCTTGCTGGACGGCATGATCAAGCTGTTGGCCGATGCCATCGACGCCAAGAGCCCCTATACCGGTGGCCATTGCGAGCGCGTGCCGCAATTGGCGCAGATGTTGCTGGACAAGGCGGTGGAGGCCGACCGTGGCCCTTATGCCGACTTCACCATGAGCGAAGCCGAGCGCTACGAATTCCGCGTGGCGGCCTGGCTGCACGACTGCGGCAAGGTCACCAGCCCCGAGTACGTGGTAGACAAGGCCACCAAGCTTGAGACCCTGTACAACCGTATCCATGAAGTGCGCATGCGCTTCGAGGTGCTCTGGCGCGACGCCGAGATCGCCTACTGGCAGGGGCTGAGCCAGGGCGAGGCAGAGCCGGCGTTGCAGCAGCGACTGGCGCAATGCCGTGCCGAGCTGCGCGAAGAGTTCGCCTTCGTCGCCAAGGCCAACATCGGCGGCGAGTTCATGGAGGATGCAGACATCGCGCGCCTGCGCCGCATTGGTCAACGCCGCTGGTTGCGGCATTTCGACAACCGCCTGGGCATCTCCCGCGACGAACACAGTCGCTTCGCCGGCCAGCCGCCGGCGTCATTGCCTGTGGAGGAATATCTGCTGGCCGACCGCCCCGAACACCAGGTGCCCTGGGGCGAGCGCAAGCCGCCAGTGGCCAGGGACGACCCGCGCAACACCTGGGGTTTCGACATGCGCTTGCCGGCCAATGCCAGCGACCATGGCGAGCTGTACAACCTGGCCATCCGCCGCGGCACGCTCAATGATGAAGAGCGTTTCAAGATCAACGAGCACATCGTGCAGACCATCATCATGCTCACCTCGCTGCCGTTCCCCCGGCAGTTGCGGCGGGTGCCGGCGATTGCCGGCAACCACCACGAGAAGATGGATGGCAGTGGCTACCCGCGGCGCTTGGCCAAGGAGGACCTGGGCATTGCCGAACGGGTGATGGCGATTGCCGATATCTTCGAGGCGCTGACCGCGGCCGACCGGCCCTACAAGGCGCCGAAGACCCTGTCGGAGTCGGTGAAGATCCTGGTGTTCATGGCCCGCGACAACCATATCGACGGCCAGCTGTTGCGGCTGTTCCTCAGCGGTGGTGTGTACCGGGAGTACGCCGAGCGGTTCCTGCGGCCTGAGCAGATCGACGAGGTGGATGTGGGCTATTGGCTGGGCCAGCTGCAGCCCGAGGTATCTGGCGCGCCTTTGTAGACGCCGGCCTGGCTGGGGAATAGCGGCAAGGCAACCGCCACAGAAGATTGAACGCCAGGGTCAGGTCCTGTCAGGCTCTGGAGTGACTACCGCATATCCTCGGCGTTTTACGGTCTTCGAATTAACCCGGGTGGAAAGCTGCATATGGAAAAAGACCGTGGATATGCGCAAATTAGCACCTTCACGGTCTACACAGATCACCAGCTCAGTGCCTGAGTTACAACGGCTAGGCAATAGAGAAAATCTAATTTTTAAGAGGCATCGTTAGTGCCGTATACATCGAATTCAGTCTCGTTACTGAAACTGGCCGGGAATACACCATTAAGGCCCGACACCCGCGCATCTTCACTCCAGAAACCATTATAGTCATTGGTGACCTGGATGTAATACAGGCTCTTGTCACTTCCGCTCTTATCAATGCGGAGTAAGAATCGGCCCGTTTTATTGTTTCTGGCTTTTAGGTATATGGCTTTGTATTTTTCAAGATTCGCTTTGCTGACAAAGTTGTCACCCACTCTCGAATTTTCTACGCCGAAGCTTTTGCTTTTCGAGCTGCCTGTGCCGAGATGTGTGAGTGCGGCTATTTCGCCTTTCTCGTTGTTAATCAGCTGCGGGGCGCTGCATGGCTGATCACCCGAATTGAGGGTATAGTCTTTCGCCTCATCTAAAGATGAATATGCGGTTTTCATGACATTTCTCCAAGGTTGAGTGTCAATCGACACATGGACATGGTAAGACACTTATGGATGATGGCAACTGGTAAATTTACTAGTTTATGGCTTTCTTTAATCCTGTATTTTAAGGGGGTTGTCGCGTCAACCCGTTAGGGTTTTAGTCCAGCGCTGCAGCGTCAATTCTACTTCCTGGCACACCATCGATTTACGAGCGCCGATATTGATCGCCTCTTTCAACGCCCACGCAAAAATCGCATCGAGCGCACAAGGCTCACAGCCATGGCCTATCAGGCATGGCCACGTTGCAAAAAAAAATGTGGGAGCGGATTCATCCGCGATGCGTCGCGCGGGCGGCGCTCGATCTGCCAGGCGCTACATAAATTACGGCGGACACCTGGTGGGGGCCGAGCTTTGATAAATATTTGCTGTCGTTGCGCGCGGCGGCCAGTAACCTGGGTATTGCGGTGGTAACGGCGCAGCACGTCGAAGAGGTGCTGCGCAGTGGCAGGCTGGTGGGGAGGATTGGTTCTGGCCTTCGCGCTTTACCTACTACCTAGTTGCTCGTAGCGACAACCTGCAACGACCTCAACTGCGAACCTTTATCGCGAGGATGCGAAAGTCTGGGCCTGTCCCGTGACAACGGGCGCCAGGGAGCGGGCTGGCCCACTCCTACAAACCCATGCGCAGGTCGCCGTCAACTTTCCTTCAGGAAGGCTGGGCCGCCAGGCGATTGCTGACATTGCGCCCCAGCACCAGCACCGTGACCAGGCCGCAGCCGACCAGGGCGGTGGCCAGGCTGAACAGCACCGCGCTGCCTAGCTGGTCGACGATCTGCCCGCCGAAGAACGAACCCAGGGCGATGATCACCTGGAACATGGCGACGAACAGCGGCATGCCGCGTTCGACATCCTTGGGCGCGACGACGAACATCCAGATGCTGGCACAGGCCGGGAAGGCGCCGAAGGCGAAGCCCCACAGCGCGATCAGCATGGCGGCGCCGGTCAGGCTGGTGGCGAAGTAGGGGAACAGCGCGGTGCCAATGCCGATCATCAGCGCTACCAGCATCAAGGTGTGGCGCACGCTCTGGTTGGCGGCGAAGCCGGCGAACAGGTTGCCGATCACCCCTGCCACGCCATACAGCAACAGCAGTGAGCCAATCGTCGGTCCAGCGAAGTTGGCGTTGTGCTTGAAGAAGGGCGCGACATAGGTGTAGGCGGCAAAGTGCGCCAAGCCGATCAGCAACACGGCGATCAGCCCGACCCGGGCCAGGGGGTTGACGAACAGCGCCGGCAGGTCCCTGACCTGGATGGCCTTGTCCGGGGTCAGCCGTGGCAGCAGCAGGACCTGGGCCAGCAGCACCGGTATACCCAGCAGGGCGGTGACCAGGAAAGTCATGCGCCAGCCCATCAGGCCGCTGAGCCAGGTACCCACCGGCACGCCCAGCACGGTGGCCAGGGTGACGCCGACCATGATGATCGAGGTGGCCTGGGCCACCCCTACGCCCCTGGGCGCGAGGCGTCCGCTCAGGGCAATGGCGGTGGCCCAGAAGCCGCCGATGCTGATGCCCAGCAGCACGCGGCCGAGCAGCAGCAGGTTGAAATCGGTGGCGTAGGCCACCACCGCGTTGGCGATGATCATGATCAGGGTCAGGGCGCTGAGCAGGTAGCGCCGGTCCAGGGTGCCGATGCCTACCGACAGCAAGGGCGCGGCGAGGGCGGCCATGACCCCGGGCAGGGTCACCATCAGGCCGGCGTGGCCGGCGCTGATGCCCAGGTCGCCGGCGACGTCGTTGAGCACGCCCACCGGCAGGAATTCACTGGTCACCAGGGCGAAGGCGCCCACGGCGACCGAGAGGATCGCCAGCCATTGCTGCTTGCGGCTTTGCTGGCTGTGTTCGGGAGGGCTGTGGGGGGAAGGGTTGGGCATGGGTATGGGGTTCCGAGCGGGACAGTCGCCTGATGCAGGCGAGGGGGAGGGGAAAATTGGACGCGATTATAAAAGCCGGTTCGGCGGGTTCAACAGGTGGATGGGGTGATAGTGATCATCAGTGTGATCGATGGAAACGGGCTGGGTAGAGCATTTTTGGGGGGCTTGCGGGGGCAGGGCGGTAGCCTTGCTGCGCCTGGCAGATCGAGCGCTGACCATGGCGCGGCACACTCAACGGATGAAAATGATCTTCGACACCAGCTCCGCGCTGTTCTTGGCCTGCAACTTCCTCATCAATCGCGCTCGGTGCACCTCCACCGTGCGATGGGAAATTCCCAGCGCTCGCGCCACTTCCTTGCAGGTCAGGCCATTGACGATATGCAACGAAATCTCCCGCTCCCGCGGGGTCAATCGCACCGCTGGCGCCGGTTGCCGGTCGAGCCGCTCGAAATGCCACACCATCAGCCTGAAAGGGTCGTCCAGGGTCAAGGTGAAACCGTGGGCGCGGGCCCAGAACACCTCGCCATTGCGATGCTGCATGAAGCGCTCATCGGTATAGAACGCCCCTGGGCCGGTCTTCAACCAGTGCTCGCTGCGTTCGCCGATACTCTGGTAATCCGCGTGGGAAGGGTACAGCAGCAAGGTCAGGTTGCCACGCAGTTCCTCCCGCTCATAACCGAACAACCGCACGAACGCCTGGTTGCAATCGAGCATGCGCCGATGGGCGGTGACCATCTGCGGGGCGGGGGAGGCCTGGAACGCCACGCGCTCGAGGTCCTGCAGGGGAAGGGTGTCGACAGTCATCGGGCGTCCTGCCTCGGTGCTTGGGGCCATGCCGGGAATCGGCCACTACTTACTGACGTAGGTAGTTGCCCCAACTAGCCTGGGGTTCGGCCGCTGGCCCATTGTAGGGAATACTCGCTTCAAGGACAGAAGAATATCACCATGTTTCACGATTCAGTCTCCATCGTCGCGGCTGCGCACAGCCCGTTCGGTCGCCTGCAAGGGCAAAACCTCGAAGACCTGATTGTCCAGGTCACCCGCGATGCCCTCGCGGACGGCGCAATCGATGCCGATGAGATCGACGCGCTGTTTCTCGGCCACTTCAATTCGGGCCTGGTAGCCGACGGCTTCCCGGCGTCGCTGATGCTGCAGGCCGACCCGCAACTGCGCTTCAAACCCGCCAGCCGCTGCGAGAACGCCTGTGCCTCCGGCGCGGCGGCGATCCAGGCCGGGATCAATGCGATCCGCAGCGGCGCCGCCGAACTGGTGCTGGTGGTGGGCGCCGAGAAGATGACCCACAACAGCACCGCCGAGGTCACCCAGGCCTTGGCCGGCGCCGGCTACCAGAACGCTGCAGGCGAGGCCGGGCTGAGCTTTGCCCAGTTGTTCGGGCAGGTGGCACAGGCCTATGCCGACCGTTACCACAGCCCCTATGCCTCGATGGCGGCGATCGCGGTGAAGAACCACGCCAACGCCATGGCCAACCCACTGGCGCAGATGCACCGGGTGATGGACTTCGAGCATTGCAACAACGTGTCGCCGGGCAACCCGCTGGTCGCGCCGCCGCTGCGCCTGACCGATTGCTCGCTGATCAGCGATGGCGCGGCGGCGATCATCCTGGCCTCGCCCGAGCGCGCCCGGAGGATGCGCCGCCAGGTGGCGATTCGCGCCATGACCCAGGTGAACGACTTCCTGCCGCTGACCCGGCGCGATGTGCTGGCCTTCGAGGGGCCGCAACGGGCGATCCATGGCGCGCTGCGCCAGGCCCGGGTGACCCTGAACGACCTGAGTTTCGCCGAGGTGCACGACTGTTTCACCATCGCCGAGCTGCTGATCTACGAGGCCATGGGCCTGGCGCCGCGTGGCGAGGGGCACCGCGCGCTGGACGACGGCATCGTGCGCCAGGGCGGGCGCTTGCCGGTGAACCTGTCGGGTGGGCTCAAGGCCAAGGGCCACCCGGTGGGCGCCACCGGGGTGTCGATGCATGCCCTGGGCTTCGCCCAACTGACGGGCCGGCCCATCGGCCTGGGCGTGCCAGGGGCGGAATTTGGCTTGCTGTTCAACATGGGCGGCATGGCCGTGGCCAACTATGCCAGCGTGTTGCAGGCGGTGCGGGTATAGGCCATGAATATCGCCCATTGGCTGCTCGACGCGGCGCAACGCTGGCCCACTCGCCCGGCGCTGTTCGAAGGCACCCGCCAGGTTGCCGACTACCAGGGGTTCGCCGCCCGGGTCAGGGCTCGAGCCCTGGAGCTGCGCCAGGTGCACGGCATCGCGCCGGGCCAGCGGGTGGCGCTGCTGATGAAGAACAGCTGCGGCTACCTCGAGCTGCTCTACGCCATCTGGTGGAGCGGGGCGGTGGCGGTGCCGATCAACAGCAAGTTGCACGCCCTGGAGGCGGCCTGGATTGCCGGCAATGCCGGGGCGCGGCTGATCTACACCGACCACGGCGGTGTCTTCGATGCCCTGCCTGGCGACTGCCGCGAGCTGGCGGCGCCCACCGAGGACGCGGCAGTGGCCGGTGACCAACTGCTGGCGCCGCACCCGTGCCTGGATGCCGACCTGGCCTGGCTGTTCTACACCTCAGGCACCACCGGGCGTTCCAAGGGGGTGATGCTGTCCCATGGCAACCTGGTGGCGATGTCGTTGTGCTACCCGCTGGACGTCGATCCGGTGGCGGCCGACGATGCCGTGGTCTATGCCGCGCCAATGTCCCACGGTGCCGGCCTGTACAACTTCATCCATGTGCGCTGCGGTGCCCGGCACGTGGTGCCCGCGTCGCGCGGTTTCCAGGCCGAGGAACTGTTCGAGCTGGCCCAGGCGCTGGGCCAGGTGAGCCTGTTCGCGGCGCCGACCATGGTCAAGCGCATGGTCGAACAGGCCCGCCACCAGGGCTATGCCGGCGAAGGCATCAAGACCATCGTCTACGGCGGCGGCCCGATGTACCTGGCCGACCTGGCCCAGGCCCTCGACACCTTTGGCCCGCGGCTGGTGCAGATCTACGGCCAGGGCGAGTGCCCGATGACCATCACCGCCTTGTCCCGTGAGCGCATTGCCGACCGCAGCCAAGCGGACTGGCCGAGCATCGCCGCCTCGGTGGGCCGCGCCCAGTCGTGCGTTGAGGTGCGCGTGCTCGATGCCGCCGGCCAGCCCCTGGCGCCCGGCCAGGCCGGCGAGATCGCCGTGCGCGGCGCGGCGGTGATGCACGGCTATTGGGCCAACCCGCAGGCCAGCGCGGCCACCCTGGTGGATGGCTGGCTGCGCACCGGCGATATCGGTTGCCTGGATGCCCAGGGCTACCTCACACTCACCGACCGCAGCAAGGACGTGATCATCTCTGGCGGCAGCAACATCTATCCCCGGGAGGTCGAGGAGGTGTTGATGCAGCACCCCGAGGTGTTCGAAGCCTGTGTGGTGGGCGAGGCCGATGCCGAGTGGGGCGAATCGGTGGTGGCCTTCGTGGTGCCGCGTTCGCCCGCCAGCCTCGACGCCCAGGTGCTGAACCAGTGGTTCCTGGCGCGCATGGCCTCGTTCAAGAAACCGAAGAAGTACCTGTTCTGTGCCGAGCTGCCGAAGAACAGCTACGGCAAGATCTTGAAAACCCGCCTGCGCCAGTGGTTGCAGGACCCGACCGAGCCCTTGGCGTAGTGGGGTGTTTCACCCATAAAAACCCACGCCAGCGCTCAAACGCTGCATTTTCATGGACAGTTTCACGACAGGAGTTCCCGTGATGGGCATGTCACCTTCCACTACCCTGCGCCAGCGGCGCCGGGCGTTTCTCGGCGCCACCTCGGGCCACTTGATCGAGTGGTACGACTACGGCGTCTATGGCTTCCTGGCCTTGTACATCGGCAAGGCCTTCTTCGTCTCCGACGACCCCACCAGCAGCCTGCTGGCCAGCTTCGCGGCCTTTGCCCTGAGCTTCTTCATTCGCCCCCTGGGCGGGTTGTTCTTCGGCCCGCTGGCCGACAAGATCGGCCGGCGCAAGACGCTGGTCACGGTGCTGGTGATGATGGCCGGCTCGACCTTCCTGCTCGGGCTGCTGCCGACCTACGCCAGCATCGGTATCGCCGCGCCGATCATCCTGGTGCTGATCCGCTGCGTGCAGGGCTTCTCCGCCGGGGGTGAAATCGGCACCATCACCAGTTTCATTTCCGAATACGCCGGCCCTGGGCGGCGGGGCTTCGCCACCTGCTGGCTGATGGTGACCGCGGTGCTGGGCCTGGTGCTGGGCGGGGTGGTGGCCAATGGCATGACCTGGATGCTCGGCGCCGAGCTGATGCAGGACTGGGGCTGGCGCATTCCGTTCCTGGTGGCAGGGCCGCTGGGCTTCATCTCGCTGTATATCCGCCTCAAGCTCGAAGACAGCCCCGAGTTCGTCGCCCTGGTCGAGGCCGGCCAGACCTCCAAGGCGCCGCTGCGCGAGGTGTGGCAGTGGAAGCGGGCGATTGCCCTGGTGTTTTTCATCATCACCTTGCACAGCTCGATCTTCTACCTGGTGCTGACCTTCGCCTCGACCTACATGTCCAACACCCTGAAGTTCGACAGCGGCACCACCTTGCTCTACGTGTTCGTCGCCAGCCTGTCGGCGGCGCTGGTGATGCCGTTCGGCGGCGCCTTCACCGACCGCTACGGACGCAAGCCGTTCCTGATGGTGATCGGCGTGCTGGCGACCCTGGCCATGTACTGGTTCTTCAAGGCCGCGCCCAATGCCACGCCGGCCACGCTGTTCTGGCCGCTGATGGCGGTGGCGATCCTGTTCGGGCTGTATGCATCGTCCACCTATGCGCTGATGAGCGAACTGCTGCCCACGCGCATCCGCTCCACCGGCATTGCCGTGGCCTACAACATCCCGGTGGCCGCGTTCGGTGGCAGCGCGCCGTTGATCTCCACCTGGCTGATCAAGCTCACCGGCGATATTTCCGCGCCCTGGTACTTCTACGTGGCCACCGGGGTCGCCTCGCTGCTGGCGCTGTTGCTGCTGCGCAAGGAAGACTTCGTGGCCACCCCCCATCGGGCCCAGGCGAGCGAACCGGCGGCCCAGTTGCTGGCCGAACCCCAGGCTTGAGTTCAGGCGTAGCCGCCCGAGCGGGCCAGGCCACGCCTGACCGCCGGGCGCTGGGCGATCTGCTCGAGCCAGTCGCGTACCTCGGGGAATGGCTGCAGCTCCAGGCCCAGCTCCTCGTGGGTGCGTAGCCAAGTGAACAGGGCGATGTCGGCGATGCTGTAGCGGTCGCCGGCAATGAACGGCCGCTCGGCCAACTGCTGCTCGACCACGCCATACAAGCGCAACGCCTCGCGGCTGTAGCGCTGCAGCGCCTCGCGGTTGTCGCTGCCCGAGCCGTGGCGGAACCACCAGAGCTGCCCGAGCATGGGGCCGACGCTGGCGATCTGGAAACACAACCACTGCTGCACGACGCGCTGCTCATCGGCGTTGTCGCCTGCCAGCGCGCCTTGCCGTTCGGCGAGGTAGGTAAGGATCACGGCACTCTCGAACAGCACCAGGTCGCGGGTCTGGTCGACCAGCACCGGGATCTTGCCGTTCGGGTTCAGCCGCAGGAACTGCGGGGTCTTCTGCTCTCCCTTGTTCAGGTCGACGAAGGTCTGCCCATAGGCCAGGCCCAGCTCTTCCAGGGCAATCGAGATCTTCTGGCCGTTGGGGGTGTCGGCGGTGTACAGGTGCAGTGGCGCGGAGGTCTTCATCGGTGTTACCTTTTTGATTGCAATTGCAATCAGATTGCCTCATCCACCACGCCCGTGCAAGGGCGGTATCGGGAGGGACGCCCCATGGACACCCTGCATCTGCAACGCACCCAACACACCTGCCAGGCGGCAGCGGCCTGCCTGCGCAGTCTTGAACACACGGCCCTCGAGCCCGGTTCGCCGCGCCGGGCAGCGCTCGGGCTGGTCGAGGCACTGCGGCGCGATCGGCATAGCCACGGCCAGTTCTGGCTGATCGACGACCGCGCCGACCCCGAGCAGCCGGGCCTGGCCATCAGTGCCTGGCCGTTGTGGTTCAGCGACAGCGCGCGCAACGATGAGCGGCCGCTGTTCTACTTCACCCGCTCGGCCACCTCGGCCCACCTGGAGATGCTGACGGCGCAGACCGCCGATCGCGGCATCATCCTCAACGACATCGAGGCACTGCCTTCGCGCTGGGCCAAGGGCGCGCACCCGTGGTTACCCCTGTGGCTGGCAGCCAACTGGCACTGCCTGCCGTTCGATCCGGCCTGCGGGGCCGAGGCGCAGGCGATCATGGCCGGGGCGCTGCGCGAGTTCTACCTGGAGGGGCGCCCGGGTTTTTGCTACCTGACGCTGCACGATGCAGCGGCTCAATCGCCGGCATGCGACCGTCGCGATGCCTACCGTGGCATGTACCGCTTGTGCGGCAGCGCAGCCCCACAGGTGCGCTTGCTGGGGGCGGGGCAGATGCTTGAGGAGGTCCGCGCCGCTGCACGCCAGCTCGAACAGCACTGGGGCGTGACTTGCGAGGTATGGAGCTGCCCCAGCTACACGCGCCTGGCCCGCGAGGCGGCCGCCGTGCAACGCTGGAATCGTGGCCACCGCCAGCGCGACGCCCGTCGCTCGCACCTGCACGCATGCCTGGGTACTTCAGGGGTGCCGGTGGTGGCGGTGACCGGTTATGACGCTTTCGTGGTCAATCAGCTGGGCGCGCATGTCGATGCCCCGTTCAGCGCCCTGGGCGCCGATACGCTGGCCGCCGACCAACACCTGGAGCGCAACTGGATTACCTTCGTTGCGCTGCAGGCCTTGGCCTGTGAGGGCACGGTCGGTACTGACGCGCTGCGCCAGGCCCTGCGTCGGTATGGCTTGAGGTAGGCCGCAAGCGTACTAACGGGCACTGCCACCGATACAGCTGCTCAATGAGCCCATGGCCCCGTTTCCCGAGGCCTAAAAACCGCGGCGGCAATCCTTGGCGCATTTCGTCAGCGAACCTTGAACTGTTTGAGCTACGTGGCGCTTGGCCCATGTCACTACTGAACACAGACTTTCCTGTGTGACCGACATGAGGTGTTGATCATGGCTAACAATCAAGACAACCGTGGTAACCAAGGCGGTAACGCCAATACCAACCCAGGCAATTTCGCCAACGATCGCGAGAAGGCTGCCGAAGCGGGGCACAAGGGTGGCCAGGTGTCCGGTGGCAACTTCAAGAACGATCCGGAGCGCGCCGCCGAGGCTGGGCACAAGGGCGGCCAGATGTCCGGTGGCAACTTCAAGAACGACCCAGAGCGCGCTGCCGAGGCGGGTCACAAGGGTGGCCAGGCCTCGGGTGGCAACTTCGCCAACGACCGTGAAAAAGCCTCCGAAGCCGGCCGCGTCGGCGGCCAGCACAGCCACGGCGGCGGTCGCAAGAGCGATGACAACCGCTAACCGTCCGTGAAGCGAACCGGGGCGGTCGGTTGGCTGCCCCGTTTGCCGATGAGGGATTGCCTATGTTCATGCACAACAAGCGACTGCAATATACCGTCCGTGTCGCCGAGCCCAACCCTGGCCTGGCCAACCTGCTGCTGGAGCAGTTCGGTGGGCCCCAGGGTGAACTCGCCGCGGCCATGCGCTACTTCACCCAGGCGGTAAGCGAGGACGATCCAGGGCGCAAGGACCTATTGTTCGATATCGCCACCGAAGAGCTGAGCCATCTGGAGATCATCGGCTCTATCGTGGTCATGCTCAACAAGGGTGCCAAGGGGCGCCTGGCCGAAGGCATCGAGGCCGAGGGTGAGCTGTACCGTTCGCTGACCGGGGCCGGTAACGATTCGCACATTACCAGCTTGCTGTATGGCGGCGGCGCCGCCTTGATCAATTCAGGAGGCGTGCCCTGGTCTGCGGCCTATATCGACACCATTGGCGAGCCGACGGCCGACCTGCGTTCCAATATCGCCGCCGAGGCCCGTGCCAAGATCGTCTACGAGCGTTTGATCAACGTCACCGACGACCCTGGCATCAAGGATGCGCTGGGCTTTTTGATGAGCCGTGAAATCGCCCACCAGATGTCCTTCGAGAAGGCCCTGCATGCAATACAGCCGAACTTCCCGCAAGGCAAACTGTCCGGCGATCCCGAGTTCAACCGCACCTACTTCAACATGTCCCAGGGCCTGGAGACGCGTGGGGCGTGGAACCAGGGGCAGGACTGGGAGTATGTCGAGCAGCCCCAGCCGGCCGTGGACGGAGGCGATGGCATGGCTACCGTGCAGCTTGACGAGCCCTCGGCCGCCACGGTCGAGGCGATGAAGATCAGGACCCAATCCAACCCGGATGCCCAGCCCCTGACCGGGGCGGAACTGGGCAAGGTCAACGGCAAGCAGCCGTAAGCGTTACCCGCACCGGGCGAACCGGTGCGGGGCCGATGGCTCAGCGCTTGGCCTCGGCGTCCGGATCGGCGGAGCGGGCGAGAAACGCCCGGGTGATCGCCGGCAGGTGATCCTTCAGCCAGGCGGCCATTGCCTCTTCTTCCTGGAGTATCGACTGGCACGCTTGCGCCGTGGCGCTGTCGCCTGCGGCTTGCGCAGCTTCGATGAGCACGGTGTAGGAGGCGATTTCCATGTTCTCGAATACGTAGCCGGACATCGCCCCCTTGACCACCTCGTCGCTCATCACCATACCGCCCACGGCTTGGCCGAAGGCCATGAGTTTGCCGGCCATGTCCTTGAGGGTGGAGGTACTGCCGCCCAAGCGTTCGATGCATTGCAGCAAGGTCCGCTGCTGGCCCTGGGTCTGCTCGATGTGCTGGACGATACGCTCCTTGAGTTCTGGATAATGCTCCAGGCGCTCGGCTTGAGCCTTGAGCATGCTTTCAGCTTGCTGCTCCATGGCATGTGCGTCACGTAGCCAGTCGAGCAGGTTGTCTTTGACTGTTGCCATTTGCGATACCTCTTCGTTCCAGTGGTGGGTACTGGTTGTGATACCAGGGAGCAGGGAAGGATCGGTTGGCTCGACGGGTGGCAGCAGTGCGCCAAGCCGGTCGTGGATCGCCTTGCACATGGCGGCAGAGGGGGGGCACCCTTTGGCTGTGCGCTACGCCCCCTCGATGCGCGGGCTCTGGAGGCTGGCGTCCTGTGGCAGCGCCGTGACCTTGATCGCCCGAACCGGCACGGCAAACTTGGCTCCGACCCGCGCGAAACGTTCCAGCAGGCGGAAGTTGATGGCTTGCTGGATATCCATGTACAGGTTGTAACCAGGGTCCTTAACGATGTACACGCATTCGAACTCCAGCGCTTCCTTGCCGAAGCCGCGCAAGTGGGCGCGGTCGAAACGTACTTGCGCCTGGGCCTTGATCGCTTCCTCGACGATGTCCGGCGCTTTTTTCACCGCCTCCGTAGGCGTGTCGTACGACAGACCGAACTCGAACACGATACGGCGCTCCTGCAGGCGCTTGTAGTTCTGGATGGTGCTGCTGATCATGCTGGCATTGGCCATGACGATCTGTTCGCCGCCCAGGCTGCGGATACGCGTGGTTTTCAGGCCGACGTGTTCGACGGTGCCGGCCAGCGGACCGATGACGATGAAGTCGCCGACCTCGAAAGGCTTGTCCACGGCGATCGACAACGAGGCGAACAGGTCGCCGAGGATGTTCTGCACAGCCAGCGCGACGGCGATGCCGCCCACGCCGAGGCTGGCGACGAAGGCGGTGATGTTCACCCCCAGGTTCGACAGCATGGCCAGCAGCACCACCGACCACAGCAGTACGCGTGCCCCCCAGCCGGCCAAGGTCGCCAGCGCGCTGCCCTGATTCAGGCCATTGCTGGCGTGGCGGACGAAGTAGCGGCGCAGCCCAAGCCCGATGGCACGGTTGGCCCATAGACCGATTTGCAGCGCGGCGACCACGAACCACAGGCTGCCGACCCGGTTCAGCCAGCGCTCTGGCAGGTCGAGCATGCCCAGGCCTATCAATAGTGACGCGAGCAGCAACAGCACATTGCTGGTCCCGGCCAGCACCTTGGCCAGGACCTGGCTGAACGCACCGTCATGCTCGGACCAGCGTTGCACCCGGCGCAATACGAAACTGATGGCCGCGCGGGCGACGATGAAGGTCAGCAGTGCGACCCCCAGCGCCAGCAGCAGGTTGAGGATGGAGATACCGAACAGCGCGGTGTCGGTGAAAAGCGTGGCGATGCGATCGTTCATGGGGTGTACCTCCTGGTAGCCGGTGAAGGGATTGGCATGATGCTGTTCATGTATGTGCGTTCTTCGGCGGTCCCTTTGTCGGCGCAAATGACCGTTCATGGCGCGGTTCGACTCTATCGAGGACAGATCCAGCGAGGACAACTCGATGAAACGAAGAGGCCAGGCATATCGGCAATGGCACGATCCGATCCTGCATCACCAGACCCATGTCGAAACCCTCGGCGACGGTACCTCGCTGGAGGTGCAGACACGCCTCTCGCGCACGGGAGCTACGCAGTTGTTCATTGGCGTCTATGGGCCCGATGGCGTTCTGCGGTGCGAGCGCGCCTATGACCAGCGTCCCGGCGAATCCATGGCCCGGGCGCTGGTGTGGGGGGTTGCATACGCTCGGCGCGTGGCCCGCGCAACGGTGGGGCAGGCGCACGTCGGGATGAGATGAAGGCTCAGCCGTCGGATTGTTCCTCGGGCGGCACTTGACCTTCGGGCCAGTCGGGGGCCGGCGGGTCCGGCTCGGGCATTGGCACGGGCTCGCCGGGGTCGCGAGGGATTTCATCGACGTAAGGATCGAGGCGTCTGGGGTCGGCCATGGGTGGCTCCTGGGTAAAGGGTTACCAAGGTTAGGCCGCAAGCCAGTCACCGCTGTTCAATCCGATGTTCAAACCGAGTGTGATGGCGCGAGCGAGCCGGGCTGGTCGAGCGACAGTCGGAGCAGGCAGCCGGCAAGCAACGGCCTTGCACGACCGGTGGGAGGGGCCTGGTAAGCCTGAGCAACCCGCTCCCACCGGCCTTGGCGGCTCAGGCCGCGCGCTGTTCGCCCTTGAGCAATTTCTTCTGTGCCTCCATGGCCTGGCCCATCTCCTCCAGCGCGACCTTGCCGAGCAACTTCTTGGCGGTCGGGAACAGCTCGCTTTCTTCTTCCTCGATGTGATGCTCGAGCAGTTCCTTCATGACCTTGACCCTGCCCGCGAACTCCACCGTGCCGGTCTCGGTCTGCAGCAAGTCGGGTAGCACCAGCGAGTCTACGGTGCGGTGCTCCTCCTTGGCCTCGTAGTACATCTTCTCTTCCTCCTTGCCGCCGGCCTGCTTGATGGCCGGGTAGAGGATCTGTTCTTCCAGCTCGGTGTGGATACGCAGTTCCAGTTCGATGCGCTGCAGCAGCTCGGCGCGTTTTTTCACGGCGCGCTCAGTGGTGGCGGACAACTCCTCGAGCAGCTTCTTCACCAGTTTGTGGTCCTGGGTCAACAAGTCGATGGCGTTCATAAAGACCTCGTCGTTGGCTGAAATCACGGGCTTGCGAGGAGTGGAGTCGGTCAGCGAGGCGAGGGTTCAATGGCGATGATGGTCGGCAGCCAGGGCTCGGCAGCGGCGATGATGACCAGTGGGTCAAAATAACTGAATCTTTTGCATAGGTGTCCGCTCCATTAGCCTGAACCGATGGAGGAGCGTCCACATGGCAGGACAGCAGTTGTATGTGATCGAGTATGAGCTACACGGAGCCTTTCGCACGTTCATCATTCGTCTGGAACGGATGGACAACGCCGAGGCATGGCATTGGGCCAGTTGCGACGCGGGGGTGGGCATCATTCCCCGCTTTGGCCAACACAAGATCAAGAAGGTCAGCCGACCGATGGCCGAGCGCTATGGCCTGAGCAATGTGCGCTGGCGCCCTGCGGGCCAGGGGCCGGAATTCGTCGCGCCGCCGATCGATGTAAAGAAGTTTTCCGCAAGCTCTTCGGAGCATTGACCCTGCGCGTGGCCAGGGCGGACATGCGCCCTGGCCTGTACTGCCCTGATCCGAGTCGAGGCCCGGCCATGGAAGATCTTTCACTGCTTGAAGCGTTGCTCCTTGCCCGCGGCCCGGGTGGCCAGGAGCATGAAGTCAGGGCCATCTGCGAGCGGGCGCTGAAAGCGTATTGCGATGAGGTGAGCATCGATGGCGCCGGCAACGTCCTGGGGCTGATGCGTGGCCCGGCTGAGGCCGATCCACGCCAGGCCATCCGGGTAATGGCGCACTTGGACGAGATTGCCATGATCGTCAAGCACGTTCGCGCCGATGGCACGCTCGAGGTGCTCGCCCTGGGCGGGGCGCAGCCGGTGAGCTTCGGTGTCTGCCCGGTTGATATCCTCGGCGAACAACAGGTGCTGCCAGGGGTGTTGTCCTATGGGTCGATGCACAACAGCGGCGGCACGGCCAATGGCCAGGATGTGCTCAAGGGCGCGGTGCAATGGCGGGACGTCTATGTGGTCACGCGCCTGACCCCTGAAGTGCTGGGCCAGGCAGGGGTACGCCCCGGTACGCGGGTGGTGCTGAGCCAACATTGGCGCCGGCCGTTCAAGGTGCACGACTGCCTGGCGGCGCACTTCCTTGATGACCGGGCGCCGCTTGCCGCTGTCATCGAATGCGCGCGACGGCTGGGTCAAAGGCGGGGCGAGCTTGCTCAGGACGTCTGGTTCGTGCTCACAACCCTGGAGGAGGAATCCAATGCCGGTGCGATGTATGCAGCGTCCAGGCTGCCGGGCGATACCACCCTGGCAGTAGAGGTGGGGCCGGTACTGGAGGAGTATGGTACGCGGCTGAGCGCCGACCCGATCATCAACACAGGCGATCAGAAAGGCTATTACAGCCGCGCGGTGGTGCAGGCGCTGGAGGCTGCCGTGCGCAAGGCCGGTTATGCGCCGCAGGTGGCGCTACTGGTGGATTTCGCCTCCGATGCCAGTGCCGTCATGAGCCAAGGTATCGATGCGCGCGCAGGTTGTCTCGCCATCCCCACCGAAAATACCCACGGCTTCGAGATGGTGCTGGTCGAAGGTATCCACGCCTGTGCCCTGAGCCTGGTGGAGTACCTGCTCAAACCGAACTGAGCGCCGGGCCAGGCGCCAAGGTTCATCGCTTTGTTCTCCCGTCCAATAACAACAGTGGGGGTTGTCATGAGTTGTCTGATTTGCGCCGGCCATGCCGAGTCCATTACCTGCCCGCCGGGCTGGGAACAGCGCCATTGCGCCCTATGCGGCAGTTACCGGATATCCCAGGCGCTGGTGCGCAGCATGATGGAACAGGGCCAGATCTTCGATGCCGGGCGGATGCGCGCCTGGCTCGTGCAGCGGCGTGCCCTGGTGACGATCCCCGGCATCGAGCCGCACCAGGCGATCCTGATGCGCTGACCGTCATTGCTGGGGGATGATCGAAATCTTGCCGTTGCGCTCGACGATGGCGAACTTGATCTGCTCGACCCGCTCGATGCCCTGGCTGTCGCGGGCCGACTCGAGAATATCGTCCTCGGTCAGGCGCGCCTTGCGCATGCGCCGATGCAGGAAGCGCCCATGCTCCACCACCAGGGTGGCATGGCCGTCGAGCAGCCGGGCGAGCGTGCGCGAGTTGAGTTTAGCCAGCGACAGGCCGACATCCAGCACGATCAGCGTGGCGATCACCAGCATGGCATTGGTGAACGAGAAGTCCTCGCCCAACAAGGCCTGCTGGGTGGCTTCGCCGATGATCAGCAACAGCACGAAGTCGAAGGTGGTCAGGTCGGCCAGCGAGCGCCGCCCCGCGACGCGAAACAACAGCATCAGGGCGATGTACATGGCGGCGGCGCGAAGGATCGAATCCATGGCCCGAACCTCGATTCATGCCGGTGGCGGCGTGCGCCGCTAAGGATAGAGAAAGGTGTTGAAACGCACGGCACTGCGGGAGCCGGCCCTGACCACCCCTTCGAGGCTACCGACATGTTCGCTGCGCAAGGTCAGGTACAGGGTGGCGATGCCGTCCTTGCTGGTACCCAATTGCAGCATCAGCGCCTTGCCATGGGACAACGAGGCCAATGGCTCGGGCTGCAGCGTCTCGATACTGGCCTCGCGCAACAGCGAGCCCCCCAGCAACACCGTGACGGCTTCGCCGGCGGTGCCACGCACGGTGATGCGCAGGTTCTCAGTGGTGCCGCTGCGGCTCAAGCGCTGATATTCGACTTGCACGCGCCCGTCGCTGCTGGTCACCTCGGCATCGCTGAGCGGCCCATTGCCGAACAGGCCGGCCAGCGCCAGCAACACGATCAGCACCAGCACATACCAGCCCACCCGTTCGAAACGCCAGACCCTGCGCTGCATGCGCATGTCTTCGGCGACAGGGTGCTGGCGGGAAATCAGTTCATCGTCGCTCATGGCCGGGGTTCCTCAGGCACGTTCGCCGCGCAACCAGCGTTGATGATAATGGGCCAGGCGTGACAGCCCATGGAGCGCACCTTGGCGCATGATCTGCTCACGCTCGCCGAAAAAACGTTGGGTCCGGGTGAAGACCGCCACCGGTTCGCCGACGAAGGCCCAGGCAAAGCACAGGGTGCCGGGCGGGATCCTGCCTTCGGCAGCCGGGCCGGCCACACCGGTGGTCGCGATGGCGACCGTGGCTTCGCTGTCCTGCAGCGCGCCGAGTGCCATTTCCCAGGCCACTGCCTCGCTGGTCAGGCCGTAGCGCTCGATGGTCTCGGGGTTCACACCCAGCAGGCGTTTCTTGGCGCTGGGTGAGTACACCACGTAGCCGCTTTCCAGCACTTCACCGGTCCCGGGTTCGGCAGCCAACAGGGTGACGATCGCGCCGGCCGTGCAGGATTCGGCGGTGGTCAGCACCAGCTTGTGGGCCTTGAGGTAGGCCAGGGTTTCACGCACAGGATTGCAGGTCATCGTTGGGACTCGCGTCGTTATTGTGAATGGACGTGCCTGCGCCGCGGTTGGTTCAGTCGGCTTGCATGACCCGTCCGTCATGCCCCCGGCAATCGTCCTGAACTTTGCCCCGCTTGCCGCCTTCCCTGTTGTAGGAGCCGCAGCCCGCGGGCTTGGCGGCATGTGCAAGCTGAAGAGGAGCGAGAGTCATGACTGATCCTGTGACCTATTTCTGGATAGCCGTGGTGGCGATCATCCTGCTGCTCGACCTGTGGGCCATCGTCAGCGTATTTCGCAGCGACAAATCCGATGCCACCAAGGCGATGTGGGCCTTGCTGCTGGTGGTGCTGCCAATCGTTGGCCTGGCCATCTGGGGCGCTTTCGGACCACGCGGCATCAAGCGTGGCACCGGGCCGTCGTCGCCCGAGCACAGCAAAGGCTAGGAGGGGGTATGAAAAAAACTGACAAGCTCAAGCCGCAGGCCAGGCCCCAGGGCGAGCAGGAACGTGACAACGACGCGCAGCGCCCGGACGGGTCAGGCGGTACCGCCCATGATTCCACGGCCCAGAAAACCGCGCGTGAGCAAGGCCAGAACAGGCGTTGAGCGCTTTGCCATGAGCCTTCGTGGGCAACCCTTGTCTTGCCAACGAGGGCTGCCCCTGAACAGGAGCTGCCTGTGCCACGCATCATCACGCCGACGACGCCGGAACACCTGGTCACCGAACACAACGCGCACATGTTCGGCTCGCCCAAGGAGCGGTTGGACTTCTACCGCCGGGAGATCCAGTACGAGACCAGCATCCTGGCCAACCGTACCGATGCCTACCTGACTGCCCAGTCTTTTCTGGTGATCGCCTTCGTGTCATCCATGAGCAACCTCAACCAGAGCTGGGGCGAAATGTTCACCCTGCTGGTACCGCCGTTTCTCGCCTTGCTGGGGGTGCTCAGCTCGCTCAATGCCTGGCCGGGCATTCATGCCGCGTACCGCATCATCGACCATTGGCAGCTCAAGCAAAGCCACTTGTTGCGTAGCGAGCCAATCATGGGGTTGGCGTACGACGAGTCACCCTTGTTCAGCGAGGCGGAAACATCCCGTGCGGTGCATCGCAAGTCGTTGCTGTTTTCCTTGCGTACGCCTTGGATTTTCCTGGTGTTCTGGATGGTGCTGGGGGCTTATTCGGTTTTCATTCAACTGGCCTGAAGGACGGCTTGGCGCGCAGCGGGTGCGCCGGGAAACAGCGCTAGAGCCGATGCCGGCCGTGCCGACAGGCCACTGCGATCTAGCTGCCGCCGCGGCCACCGGCGTCACCGCTGCCGCCGGTATCGCTGCCCCCCGAACCCCCGCCATCCATGCCGGGGGTGTCGGTACCGTCGCCGCCGGTGTTGTCGGTGCCATTGCGACCTGTGTCGTTACCGTTGCCCATTGCGTCTCCCGGCGTGCCTGAACCGCTTGGCCCGCTGCCCTGTGGCGCGCCGCTATTGGCACCTGGAGTGCCGGGCGCGCCTGGGCTGTTTTGCTCCAGGTCGCTGGCCGCCCATGCAAGGGGGGTGCTGACGCCCAGGCAAAGGGCGAGCAGCAGGGATTTTGCCGGCATGCTGTTCATGATGTGTCTCCAAGCAGATGCATACAGGCATTGGGCGCTCATCCGGCGCCGTGGGTGCGGTCGAACCGATGGGCGGCGGACACCGCAGGGGCGGCAGCACGCGCTACCGCACAATATCCCTTCGTTATGTAGGACATTTGCCTCGGCTACAGTCAGCATGTGACGCCATAACTGTATAAATATCCAGTATTCATTGGCCGGTCCGGTGCCAAGGCGTTGCTGCGCGCAAAAAGCCCCCGTGGACAGAAAAAACAGCTCGGTTAGGGTGAAGGCCTCTCCTTTGGAAAGGGAGAGTTCTCAAACTCAATGGAGCAATACCCATGAACAAACCACAAACCCAAGGCCCACTGCGTCACGGTCGTGTCACCACCCCAGCTTCCCGCGGCATGGTCGCCATCGATCTCGGTGTACTGAGCGGCTGGCAGGTCGATGAAATGGAAGGCGGCAAGAACTTCCCAGCCCTGGCCGCCGGTCCGTTCCCGGCGCCGTTCCAAAGCGACAACCCCAGCGTCGCGCCACCGGCCGATGGCTACATCCTCAGCGGCGGCAAGACCGATGCCCGCGACTGCGTCAACTTCACCGACGAGGAAATGAGCAAGAAGCTCAACCGCGCCTTCACCTGGCCGCTGATCAAGGTCGACGCCGGGCAAGTGTTCAAGGTGACCTGGAAGTACACCGCGCCCCACACCACCCGCGGCTATCGCTGGCTGATCACCAAGGATGGCTGGGACCCGAAGCAGCGCATCAGCCGCGCGCAGCTCGACGCGCAACCCTTCGCCGAGGACTTCTACCCGCAGGTGCCGTACTACAGCCATGCCGGCGAGTTGAAGGCCAAGGTCGACCACGAGGTGAAGCTGCCGGCCAACAAGAAAGGCCGTCACGTCATCGTGCTGATGTGGATCGTCGCCAACACCGGCAACGCCTTCTACCAGGCCTTCGACGTCGACTTCCAGTAAGCCGGCCATCTTCCATGCGTTCTGAAGGACTAGAACATGGCAAACATTGACTTCAACCAACACGCCGCGGGGCAGGACGATGCCGCCTCGAGCATGCCGAGCCTGGAAGGCAAGAAGATCCTCATGGGCTATTGGCACAACTGGCCGGCTGGCCCTGCCGATGGCTACCAACGCGGGCAGTTCGCCAACATGAGCCTGGAGGAGGTACCGCGCGACTACAACGTGGTGGCAGTGGCGTTCATGAAAGGCAGCGGCATCCCGACCTTCAAGCCGTACAACCTGTCCGACGCCGAGTTCCGCCGCCAGGTGGGCGTGCTCAACAGCCAGGGCCGGGCGGTGTTGATGTCCCTGGGCGGCGCCGATGCGCATATCGCCTTGAACAAGGGGCATGAGCAGCCACTGGCCAACGAAATCATCCGCTTGGTGGAAACCTACGGTTTCGATGGGCTGGACATCGATCTTGAACAGAGCGCGATTGATTTCGCCAGTAACAAGACCGTGCTGCCTGCCGCACTGAAGCTGGTCAAGGACCACTACAAGGCCCAGGGCAAGCACTTCATCATCAGCATGGCGCCGGAGTTCCCCTACCTGACCAGCGCCGGGCGCTACGTCGACTACCTCAAGGCGCTGGAGGGGTACTACGACTTCATCGCCCCGCAGTTCTACAACCAGGGTGGCGATGGGCTGTGGGTCGAGGAGGCCAACAATGGCCGCGGCGCCTGGATTGCCCAGAACAACGAGGCGCTGAAGGAGGACTTCCTCTTCTACCTCAGCGAAAGTCTGGCCACTGGCACCCGCGGCTTCACCCGCATTGCCCCCGACAAGCTGGTGATCGGCCTGCCGGCCAACGTCGACGCCGCAGCCACCGGCTATGTCAGCAACCCGACTGCGCTGACCAATGCGTTCAAGCGCCTGTATGCCAAGGGTGTGTCGATCAAGGGGCTGATGACCTGGTCGGTCAATTGGGACAGTGGGGTCAACAAGGACCATGTGCCTTACAACCAGGAGTTCAGCCGGCGCTATGGGCCGTTGATCAACGGCGCCAAGGCCGCCCATGAGGCGGTGTCGGCCAACGCCCGCTAGCCGTTGGCCGCAGCGGCGCCCGGCAGACGTGCCGGATGCCCGTTGCGCAAGTGGCCTGCCATGACAATCCGCTGCCGCGAGGCAGCGGATTGTTTTACATTCGGTGCGGGCAAAACGGCGGGCGTACAGGCGACGCGGTGGCAGGTCAGCTAAGGGTCGAGCGCATCTGCGGGCAGTTGCTGGCGGCCTGTGCCGAGCTCGACAGGCACCGGGTGGCGCGGCCGGCGCAAGGCGAGCGGCCAGACCAGGCGGCGCTCACCACCGCGGTGGCCTGGTCGTTCGTGCAACAGAGGGTGCCCGAGTGGGTCAAGGCCGACGATTTCCCAGCCCTCGCGACCCACACGGCGCAATTGGAGGCGAGCGCGGTGTTCAAGCGCTCCGATCGCTTGATCGCGGCTGCCAGGCGCACCTTGCAGTCTGCTCGCCATGGCCTGGCTGCATTCCCGGCACTGCGCGCAACGGGCCAATCCGGCCCCTGGAAAAAAGATATCGACTCGGCAGCTATCTGACGAATGCCAGCTAGATTTAGGCCCACGGTCATGAAGATCGCTGATCCTGTCTTTTATCCGACGCTCGATGCAAGGAGTGCGTTCAATGTCCGAGGGCAAGCGCCATCGACAGCCAGCAGGATCACGCGCTTATCGTCCTGCATGCCGACGGCAGTCATGGCCCGGAGTATTACCAGCGCTACCCCAAGGCCATGGAGCGCTTCACCCCGGTGTGCCACACCAACCAGTTGGGCAGTTGCAGCCGCGAGGAGCTGGTGAATGTGTACGACAACACCATCCTCTACACCGACTATTTCCTGTCCAGGGTGGTGGCGTTGCTCAAGCACAACGAAACGCGTTTCGATACCACGATGCTCTATGTTTCCGACCATGGCGAGTCGCTGGGCGAGAACGGCGTTTACCTGCATGCCGCGCCCTACGCCATTGCGCCGAAAGCGCAGACCCACGTGCCTATGCTGATGTGGTTCGGCAACGGTGCATTGGGCGGCATGGGCGTTGATCGCGGTTGCCTGCAACAGCAAGCCGGCAGCGCCGAGCTGAGCCATGACAATCTGTTCCACACGGTACTGGGCCTATACGGCGTACAGACAAGTCTGTACCAGCCACAGCTGGATATTTTGCACCACTGCCAAGGCAAGATGGCCGCCGTCCAGTAGTGCGCCGGGCAATGCAGGGCCCCGCAGGCATGGCAGTGCGCTGTACTCGGTCAACCCAGGCCAGCCGCCGGCCCGACGGTCATGGCGGATCGCCTCGAGGGGACTATCGTTGCTGGACCGAGCAGTGACTACCGACCGAGGGCGGCACCATGAACACGAGTGATCTACTGGAACAGTTGCTGCGGGCCGGGCAGGGCTCGCAGGCGCAACAAGGGAGCAGCAACCTGTCAGGGCCAGACAGCCTGGGCGGTTTGCTGGGGGGATTGCTGGGCCGCGGCAGGGCAACGCCAGGTGCTGGCCTGGGTGATTTGCTGGGCGGCCTTTTAGGCGGGCGCGGCGCTAGCCAGGGAGGCGCCACGGGCAGCGTCAATTACGCCGCGCTGGCATCGCTGGGCATGATGGCGTTCCAGGCTTATCAACGCTGGCAGCGCAGCCAGGCGACAGCCCCGCAACAGGCCGTGCGTACCGTGGATCAATTGTCCGGCGCCGAGGCCGACGATCACAGCCATGCCATCCTGCGCGCGCTGATTGCCGCCGCCAAGGCTGACGGACGCATCGATCCGCAAGAAGAGCAACTGATCCGCGCCGAAATCAAAGGCCACACCAGCGATCCGCAACTGCAGCGATGGCTGGATGAGGAACTCAGCAAACCCCTCGACGCCGCCGAGGTGGCGCAATCGGCCCAGGATCCGGCCATGGCCGCGGAAATGTACTTGGCCAGCGTAATGCTGGTGGATGACCAGCAGGCCGCAGAGCGTGCCTACCTTGACCAATTGGCCAGCGCCCTGCAAATCGACCCGACCTTGCAGGTGCATCTGGAGCAGCAGGCCAAGGGCACCGCCTGAGCCGGGGAGTTGCCTGCGCTGCTCGCCAATCTGTCGGCGGCACGTGGCGTAAGCCGCAGCTGGGACCTGGAGGGTTGCACCAGCGGGGAGAAGGCCGAGGTGAATCACAACATCATTCAGCGCGATTACGCCTGCTGGATGAGTTCCACCCGAACCGCATCAGCAGTGTGGAGGCGTGGCTGGCGCGGGCTTGTCAGCGGAGGAGCCCAGAGAACTGCTTCAAGCCGCCATCGCTTCTGAAATGAGCGGACGGCCGCTTGGGGGCCTTGTAGGGCTTGGGTCATGGCGTTTGTCACTCAGGATGGGTCGTAGTTTTGCCTAACGCATACTCGATAAGCAAAAGCCTCGAAGTTCTACTTTGGTTGTTTGGCGGTCCTTGACGGCAATTGTTAGAATCCGGCAGCTCATAGGGATCAATTGCAAATGCCAATTTTTCGTATTCTTATCTGTTCGGCCATGCTTGCTTCCCTTGCAGGCTGCGCTACACCCGGCGAGCCAACCGGTAGCAAGCTCACTCGCAAAACCCCAGAGGCATATGCCGCTTGTGTGCTACCCAAGTGGCAGGCGTTGGCGCCGCAGACCACGCAGAAATCGATTTCCAATGGCTATCGGATCACCGCGTCCAGCTCGGTGACCTCCGATGATGTGCTGGAAGTCGTCAAATCCCACGATGGCAGCCGCGCCACGTTCTACAAAGGCAGCTTCCTGTCGACCAACCACCTGCGCCAGGCCGCTAAAGCCTGCCTGGATTGAAGGCATTCACCGCGAAGTGACGGTGAGGCTTGGGCATGGGCGCGCACCCGCACAGGTGACCCCGCTCATTGCCAGCGGGGTGAGGCGGCAGGCCATCGGCGATGGCCTGCCGGGGGCTGTCAACGCTTGCCCGAAGCGTCCTGCTCGACCACCAGGTCCAGGACATAGACCTGCGACGGTGCGTCGGCGGGGGCGTTCTTCCATGCGTACTGCTTCACCCGCAATACGTTGCGTACACCGTCCTGGTGCTCATAGCCCTCGATGGACTGGTACAGCGGGTGCCAGGCGTCCTGGGTCGGCAGTTGCAGGCCGGCGTCGTCATAGCGGCGCTCGCGTACTTGCAGGCACTGGTAGTTCGGGATCAGCGGGTGGTTGCACTGGACGGTCTTGGCGGCCACTTCCAGGAACTTGATTTCGCCCTTGCTGCCGTAGCGGGTCTCTGGGGTGGCCTCGCCCTGGAACTTGAGGACCGAGCCGTCCTGGGTGGTCAACTGCAGCAGCGGCTGCGGGGCCTGGCCGCTGATGGCGGTGCGCAGGTCACCCTTGAGCAGTCGGCCGACCTGGGCGTCCAGGTCCATCAGGCTTTTTTCGCACGCCATCAGGGTCGAGGCGAGGGACTGCACCTTGAGCACGCCGTCCTGGTAGCTGTAACCACCGAACTGGCCGTTGCAGCCGCCGCTGATGTTCAGGTTCTGTTCGCCGAAGGTCAGCCGCAACTTGCGCTCGACACCCTTGGCCAGGGCGGCGATGGGCTTGCCCGAGGCGTCGGTGGCCGATACCAGGTTCCAATAGTAGGCAGGAAGTGCCGGCTGGGCGGCGACAGTGGCGCTGGTTGCAGGCATCGAGGGCGATCCTTCGTGTGGTGTGGAAGCCGAAGTGCAGGCCTGGAGGAGGGCGGCACATACGGCCACGAGGAGAAGATTCTGTTTCATGATTCGCTCTTTTCAGCCTTGAAAATAAAGGGCAGCATTTGCGCCACCCGCCGGTAACCAGGGCTCGAGGGCGTCCGGGGCTGGCCCGTTGCAACGACCTCTGCCGTTACCGATGGCAATGGGACAGCATTGGGTCCGTTCGGTTTCATGGTGGCAGGCAGCGAGGATGTTGCCAAATATTGCATGAGCGGCGTTGCGTCATGAGGGGCGGGAGTGAAACGGCTTGTTTGGTGAAGCCTCCTCTGGGTAAAGTCGCGGCGAACACGCCAGGGCGCGTGGTCAGCTTCGCCGGCAAGGCCGGCTCCTACAGGGATTTGCCATGCTGGCCGGTTTCAATCACCTGACCCTGGCGGTCGCTCAATTGCCGCGCAGTGTCGATTTCTACCACCAGGTGCTGGGCTTCAGGCTCGAGGCTCGCTGGGCCCGGGGCGCCTACCTGAGCCTGGGTGATCTGTGGCTGTGCCTGGCGCTCGACCAGGTCCAGGCCCAAGACCTGCCGCGCAATTACACCCACTATGCGTTCTCGATCACCCAGCAGCACTTCAGCGCTTTCGCGCAACGCTTGCGCGAGGCCGGTGTGGCGCTGTGGAAGCAGGACCAGAGCGAGGGGGAGTCGCTGTACTTTCTCGACCCTGACGGCCACCAGCTCGAAGCCCATGTCGGTGACCTGCGCTCCAGGCTGGCGGCTTGCCGGGCCAAGCCCTACGAGGGCATGCAGTTCTTCGATTGAGGCGCCGCCGGGCGGCGCAACCGCGCCATGTACAGGGCATCGACCAGCTGGCCGTCGCGCACCGCATAGTCGCGCAGACGGCCCTCGACCTCGAAGCCGAACTTGCGGTACAGCGCCTGGGCGGCTTCATTGTCGGCATAGACGGTGAGCTCGAGGCGCGCCAGGTTCATCCAGTTGTCGGCAACCTCCAGTGCGCCCGCCAACAGCCGTGAGCCGATGCCCTGGCCCTGCCAGGCCGTGGCAACGCCCATGCCCAGCACGCCGGCATGCATGCGCCGCACCCGGCTCACTTGCTCGAGGCCGATATTGCCGATGACCTGGCCCTGGTGCAGCGCCACCAATTGCAAGTGCCGTTCGCTGTCCCCTGTCAGGCGCCTGCGCCAGGCATCGGCCGACTGAAAAGGCATCTGCAGGACCTGGCGGCATACCGCCGCTTCGTTGTACAGCGCGGTGACGCCTGGCACATGGGCTTCGGCAAAGCGTTCGAGGGTAATCTGCGGGTTGGGCGAGGGCACTTTATTCATCCTTGGCAAGACCAGTGGCAAGCTAGTGTGGTGTTTCACAAATAACGACCACAATTCACGGTGCTTTTTGCGCCCATGCTGCGTTGTCGCTCCTCGCCGTAGCTGGGCTACGACTCGTCGCGACGCCTTGCTTGGGCACAAAAATCACTCGCGAATTATTGGTCGTATTTGCAAAACACCACACTAGTGTACGGCGCGGCCAAGAAACGCTGCCAGAGCAAGAAACCGAGTGCGCATCCACCCCGGCCTGGGTAGAGTGCCTCGATCAGCCACTGCCCGGAGCCTGTCCATGTCCTGTGCCTTCACCTTGCTGCAATCGCCGGTCGGCACCCTCACCCTGGTCGCGCGCGGCGAATGCCTGGCGGCCGTGCTGTGGGAGCAGGAGCGAGAGAACCGGGTGCGCCTGGGCGCGCTGCATCGCGACGACCAGCACCCGACCTTGCGGGAAACGGCCCGGCAGTTGGGCGAGTACTTCGCCGGGCAGCGCCAACGCTTCGACCTCGCGCTGGATTTCGCCGGCACGGCATTTCAGCGCCAGGTATGGGCGGCGCTGCTGAGCATCCCCTTTGGCCAGACCCGCAGCTACCGCGATATCGCCCAGCAGATCGGCCACCCCAGCGCGGTGCGGGCGGTGGGCGCGGCCAACGGGCGCAACCCGATCTCGATCATCGCCCCGTGCCATCGGGTGATCGGCGCTTCGGGCAGCCTCACCGGGTTTGCCGGCGGCCTGCCGGCCAAGCAGTACCTGCTGGCGCTCGAGGGGCGGCAAAGCCTGGCGTTGGCGTTCTGAGCCAGGTGTTCAGCCGAGCCAGGCCGCCAGGCTCACCAGCAGCAAGGTCGAAGCCGTGCCGACAAACAGGCTGTAGTGCCGATGGGCACGCCGCGCATGTTCCTCGACTTCCCGCAGGTACTGCCCAGCTGGCGGCGCGTCAGGGCGGTGGCGCAGGCCTTCGGCCAGGTCGGCCAGGCGCCCGCGGATCAGCAAACCCACCAGGTAGTAGCTGGCGCCGTAGCTGGTCAGGGTCAACAACAGGTATTTCATGTCGCCGCTTCCTTGGCGTTGAGACAAGCCCCGAGGATACTATCGGCGCAGCCGCCTTCACCAGGCGCCAGGCTTGGATTTCATGGAAGAGCATCGATGACCCGTACCGCCACCATTCCCGCCGACTCACTCATCGCCGCGCATGCGGCCCAGGCCAGTTTTCGCCATTGTCGGGCTATCGTCCTGGCCGATGAGCAGCAGCCGGCCATGGCCCTGTTCTTGCGGCTGATGGCCGACATGCCGGGCTGGATCGACCAGCTGATGGCGCTGCGCAACCGCCTGGTGGCGCCATTGGGCCTCAAGGACCTCGGGCGTCTGACCGCCATCGATCCCGCCCGTGGCGCCGACAGCTACCAGCCGGGCGAGCGGGTGGGGATCTTCACCTTGCTCGCCAACCAGGCGCACGAGGTGCTGCTTGCCGATTGCGACCGTCACCTGGACGTGCATATCGCCCTGCTGCGCCGCCCGCTCGCCGCAGGCCAGTGCGAAGTACGGGTCAGTACGGTGGTGCGCACCCACAATTGGCTGGGGCGGCTGTACATGCTGCCGGTAGCGCCATTCCATCGCCTGATCGCGCCAATCGCCCTGCGTCGGTTGCGCGCCTGACGGTCAGGACGCGGGCCTGGCGAAGCGCAGGCGGAACCAGTCGTCGAGCATGGCTTTTTCGGCGTACAGCCGGTCACTGCTGCCAAGACGCCCCGGGCGGCTGAGGTACATCTTGTCGCTCAGGCGCTCTTCAGCTTTTTGCGGCGCTTGTCCGGGTTGCTCCAGTGTGTAGCTCAGGTCGATGCTCGGCCAGGTGATATCGCGCATGAAACGCACATCGTAGGCATTGCCGTGCCAGGGCTCGAAGCGCCCGGCCAGGTCGATGTCGCGGATATCGATGAGCAGGTGCTGCCCGGGACGCAAGTAGCGCTGGCCAAGTTTGTGCAAGTGCTGGCGGAGCGCCTCGAGCACTTGCGGGTCGGCGCCGCGTGAATAGCCGGGGCTTTCGAGGCTGGCGTCGCGAAAGCGTTGCGGGTGGTCGAAACGCACCTCGACCTGCGCGGTCGGGGTGCCCTGTGCCATGCTGTCGAATGCCAGCACCATCAGCAGGCTACAGGCCAGGGCGGTACGCATGATGCACCTCCGGGGGCGGACGGCTTGCCTGTCTATTTTACGCCGCTGTCGCGACCTAGCAGAGGATCGATGCAATGAACGCTTTTCGGCGGCTAGCCGCCAATACCCTGGGGCGCGATCTGGCCGTGGGGGACATCCATGGGCACTTCGGGCGTTTGCAGGCCTGCCTGGACGCGGTGGGGTTCGATCCTGCGCTCGATCGCCTCTTCAGCGTGGGGGACCTGGTCGACCGTGGCCCGGACAGCCTGCAGGTTTTGGCGTGGCTGGACAAGCCCTGGTTCCATGCCGTGCAGGGTAACCACGAGACGCTGGCGATCAATCACCTGTGCGGCGGTCGCGTCGACCTGGAAACCTACCGCGCTGTCGGTGGCGGCTGGTTTCTCGATCTACCAGCGCAGGCGCAGCGGCCTTTCGTCGAGGCGTTCCAGCGACTGCCCGTCGCGCTGCAGGTCGAAACCGCCGACGGCCCGGTTGGCTTGCTGCACGCCGACAGCCCCTTCAGCGACTGGGCGCAGGTGCCCGCGGGGCTGGACGATGCGGCGGTTCGGGAAGTGTGTCAGTGGTCGCGGCGGCGCCTGCAGGCGGGCGACAGCACGCCTGTGCAGGGGTTGCGCGCCTTGCTGGTGGGCCATACGCCGGTGCCTGCGGTCAAGGTGCTGGGCAATGTCTGGCACCTGGACACCCGTGGCTGGAGCAGTGGCTGTTTCAGCCTGCTGGACCTTGCCAGCCTGACCGTGGTCAGCCCCACAGCAGATGCATGAGCACGCCAATGGCCAGCAGCATCAGCAATACCCCCGAGGCCCGTTCCAGCCAGGGCAGGGCCAGGCCGAAGCGGCGTAGCACCCGGCGATTGCCGATGGCCATGGCCACCAGTAAGTCCCAGAGCAGCACGGCGCTGAACATCCAGCTGCCGTAGGCCAGCTTCACCAGGGCGGCGCTGCCGGCGACCATGCTCGCCAGGCTGGCGTAGAACAGGGCGTTCTTGGGGTTGAGGATGCCCGACGCAAAACCCATGCCCAGGTTGCCCAGCCACCCCGTGGCCGTTGCAGGGCCTTGGCCTGGCTCCAGGCGGCTGTGCCCGGCATGACGCAAAAACAGTTGGCCGATGTACAGCAGGTAGGCGCAGCCGGCCAGTTGCAAGGTGACGAACAGGGCGCTGCCGGCCTGCAGGAACGACATCCCGGCAAAGGCTGCGGCTATGAACACGCCGTTGGCCAGCGCCACTCCCAGGCACGCGCCGCTGGCCACGCGCCATCCCGCACTGGCAGCGGCGCGGGCGATCAGGAAGAAGTCCGGGCCGGGGGAGAGCAGGGCGAGAAAGTGGGCGGCGGCGATGATCAGGAACTGTTGCATGGGGCGGTTTCCTTGCAGGCAAAACCGCAGTCTGGCGGTGCTCGAACGCGGGGTATTGAAGATTATTGCAAGGGCACCGAGACGGCGCTAAACCCGCGCGAACACTGGCCGATACAAGGGCTCACCCCTTGCAATGGAATGGATTCATGAGCAGTTCCGATACCCCGCCCACCTATCAGAAACCCAAGAACCTTGCTGGCTTGGGCCGGCGCTGGGGCGGGCAGATGATCGATGTGCTGGTAACCTACGCGATTTTCTTCGTGACCTTCAGGGTCGTCGAATGCTTGCCATTGCCAGAGCAGATGGCCACGTTGCTCGCGCTGGGGGTGCCGCTGGCGTACTACCTGTTCTCCGATGCCTTGCCCAATGGCCAGAGCGTGGGCAAGAAACTGCTGGGGATCTGTGTAGTGGACGAGCGCAGCTACCTCAATTGCAGCCTTGGGCAGTCGTTCGTGCGTAACATCACGACGCCGTTCCTGAGCATCTTCGACTGGATCTTCATCTTCTTCGGCTCGCGCAAGCGGCTGGGCGACATGCTGGCCAACACCATCGTGATCAAGGCCTGAGGCCGCGCGTCGCCTGGTTCGCCAGCAAGGCTGGCGCCTACGGGCCGCTGCCCGTCATCGCGGCGCCTGGGGGAATGGCGGATGCCCGGTACACCCCAGGCGTCACCCCGGCATGGGCCTTGAACACCCGCTGGAAATGCGCCTGGTCGGCAAACCCCAGGCGGTAGGCAACCTCCGCCAACGCCTGCCCCTGGCGCAACAGCGTGCGCGCCTGGTTCACCCGGGCGTTAAGCAGGTAAGCATGGGGCGTAAGCCCTGTGGCGGCGGCAAAGGCGCGAATCAGCTGGTAACGCCCCATGCCGGCCTGTTCGGCCAACTGCCCCAGGTTAACCCCGTCCAGCGCCTGCGCCTCAAGCCGTCCCAGCAGTTCGCCCAACAGCGATGGTTGCAGCGCTGGCGCCGGCAGCAGGGCCGGGTGCGCGGCAAAATCCTGTTCGCCGATGAACGCCACCAGCGCGGCCTCTTTCGCAAGCGGCGGCGCCGCTGAAAACAGCAGCGCGTTGAGTGCACAGAACTGCTGGTAGACAGTCCTCGATCGCACGATCCGTGCCGCGGCCCCCGGCTCCCCGGCGGCCACCCCAGACTCCAGGCGCAGGCTGCGCAGCCATTGGGCATCCAGGTGCAGCATCTGGTAGCTCCAGGCCTGCCCCGGCTCGGGGTTGCAGGCATGCACCCGCTTGGCAGGCACCAGCACCAAGGTGCCCGGGGTCAGTCGCACCTCACCCTCACCGGCACCGGTAAAACGGCTGAACCCGGCGTCCACCGCACCGATGGACAAACTCGGGTGGCTATGGGCCCGGTAACAGGCGCGGCTTTGGCAGGCGCGGCGGCTTTCGACGTAGGGCAGGGCCGGGTCGTGCCAGATTTCGCTGCGGTGAGGGGACATGGCTGGCGGCCTGGAGGCTGGCGGAAAACCGCAGTCTACCTGCTGGCCACTGTGCCGGTCATTCGGCGCGTCGCTGTGCTTGACGCCGTGACCCCACGGGCGCGACGCTGCGAGCCCGCGAAGGAGAATAAGAATGGACCTGTCGAGCCTGCTGCTGTTCATCCCTGCCTGTTTTGCCCTGAACATGGCCCCCGGGCCGAACAACCTGCTGTCGCTGCACAACGCCAGCCGCTATGGCCTGCGCATCGCCTGCGTGGCCGGTGCCGGGCGCCTGCTGGCCTTCAGCGGCATGATCGTCCTGGCGGCCATGGGCCTGGCGGTGGTGCTGCATACCAGCGAATACCTGTTCCTGGCGATCAAGGTGCTGGGCGCCGGCTACTTGTTCTACATCGCCTGGCAGTTGTGGCGGGCACCGCTGGCGCAGGCGGCAGGAACCGGCGAGCAGCCTCGCGGCACCTGGAAGCTGGCGCGCCAGGAGTTCTGGGTGGCGGCGGGCAACCCGAGGGCCTGAGAATATATACCCCTACAACGCCTTGATTCAGGCGCGGCGCGCAGTCAGCAGAAGCGTGGCAGCGCCGGCAAGCAGGACCGCACATGTGCGATTAAACAGCCGTCTACCCGATGGACGATTGAACCAGCGCCGTAGGTGCAGGCCGATCATCGCGTATCCAGCCAGAGCAACTAGCTCAAGCAGAATGAACAGTGCGCCCAGCACAGCAAATTGAGGGCCGATGCTTTGGCTGGGGTCTATGAATTGTGGCAGAAAGGCCGTAAATATTAAAATTGCTTTCGGATTTCCAATGGCAACAAGGAATTCTTGTTTGGCAAGTTGCAGCAGGCTCTTTTGTGCGGTGTCCGTCGAGTTCTCTTCTTGAGTGTTAGCTGTCCACAGCTTAATCGCTATATATATTAGGTATCCTCCGCCTAATATTTTTATTGCTTGAAAAACCAATTCAGATGTTTCAAGTACCGCAGCCAGACCCGCAGCCGAAAGAGCGATCATTGCGGTGAATGCTAATAGTCGGCCAACTCCACCAACGCAAGACGCCAAGAACCCATACCGTGTGGCATTGCTGATTGAAAGTAAGTTGTTTGGGCCAGGGGCCATGTTCAAAGCAAAACACGCCGGTATAAAAAGGAGTAGTGTCGAGGCGTTCATAGGTTGGTCATCATGGTCTTGTGGTTTGGTTGCCATCATTCATCAAGCCGGCGCTGGTAGCAATGCATCAGACGCAATTCCCGTTGAGGTGGCAGGTGGCTGAGAGACACCCAAGCGCTTGAGAATCTATATACTCACGGCCCCGCCTTTCCCAATTGGAGCCGACAGCAGTGCAAGCCGGGCCGAAGGTTTACAGCTACCTACGATTTTCAGACCCCAAGCAAGCCAGCGGCCACAGCGCCGATCGCCAGGCGCAATACGCGAAAGCCTGGGCAAAAGAGAGAGGGCTTTCGCTCGACGAGTCGCTGACCCTTCGCGATGAAGGCTTGTCGGCATATCACCAACGGCACATCAAGCAGGGCGCGCTGGGCGTGTTCCTCTCGGCGATCGAGGACGGGCGTATTGCGCCTGGCTCGGTCCTGGTTGTTGAGGGCTTGGACCGCCTGAGCCGGGCCGAGCCGATCCAGGCCCAGGCCCAACTCGCGCAGATCATCGGCGGTGGGGTGACGGTGGTCACTGCCAGCGACGGCCGTGAGTACAACCGCGAGCGGCTCAAAGCCCAACCGATGGACTTGGTGTACAGCCTCCTGGTCATGATCCGGGCGCACGAAGAAAGCGACACCAAAAGCAAGCGCGTCTCGGCCGCGATCCGCCGGCAGTGCCAGGGCTGGATCGACGGCACCTATCGTGGCTTGATCCGCAATGGGGGTGACCCGCGGTGGTTGCAGCTTCAGGATGGGAAATGGGAGTTCATTCAGGAGCGCGCGCGCGCCGTTCGCTTTGCTCTTGACCGGTATCTGGAGGGCTTGGGCGGCGGCCGCATCTATCAGCTCATGGTCGATGGCGGCTACGACACCTCAAATGTCGGCAACGGTGGCGAGCGAATCTATCGCCTTGTGCGGCTCCCGGCGCTCAAGGGAGCCAAGCAGATATCCGTTGGCGGTGACGAATTCACGCTGCCCGACTACTACCCCAGGCTTGTATCGGACAGCGAATTTGAAGCTTTGCAGGTCGTGAACGGTGAGCGGTTCCGGCGCAGGGGCAAGGGCGTCATTCCTGGTGTGGTCACCGGTATTGGCATCACTTACTGCGGCTACTGCGGTACATCGATGTCAGCTCAGAACGTTATGCAGAAACGGCGGACGGACGGTTCTATGGCCGACGGGCATCGCCGGATCATGTGTGTGTCGTATATGGATGGGCAAGGGTGTGATGCGGGAGGAAGTTGCAGCGTGGCCCCAGTTGAGCGCGCCGTGATGGCGTACTGTTCGGACCAGATGAATTTGCAGCGCCTGCAAGAGCCTGCCCTCGAGGGGAAAAGCCTCATGCAGATGAGGATTGAGGCTCAGGGCGCCTGCGACGAGATTGAGGGCCAGATATCGCGGCTCACTGAGGCTCTGGCGCTGGGTGAGGGGGAGGGTGTTGCGCCGTTGGTGTTGGTGCGCAAGCTTCAGGAGCTGGAGCAGCGCTACCAGGGGGCTAAAGCGAAGGTGCAGGAAGTTGATCGGAAAATGGTTGCCGCTACTGCCAGCCAGGCCCCGGCCAATGCCCAGGTGTGGGCCGACCTGGCCGCCGGGGTTGATGCCTTGGATACCGTTGTGCGTGAGCGCGTCCGGCAGCTGATGCTGGACACTTTCGAGCGGATTGTCATCTACATGCGGGGCGTGATCCCGGCCGGGCGAAAGTCCCGAGATATTGACGTGCTCTTGGTTTCGAAGGCTGGCCAAAAACGTTGGCTACGGGTAGACCGGAAGACGAGCAACTGGGCGGCCGGGGCTGACCGCCCTTCATGAAGACTGCAGCGTTACTTGAGTTGCCCAGGGGGGCGGGTATGAACCACCAGGTGGCCTTGGCCCTCCCAGAAATTCTCCTGTACTTCGACACAAACACGCCAAGCTGCCCAGGCAACATCTTCGCCCGCCGCGAGGATGTTGCCCTGATCATCAATGATAGCCATCCGGGCTTTGGCGCCTGATTCTGTATGCGCGGTAAAGCCAGTGCTGACTGTCGCGGAGAGCTTTGCTCCCTCCAGTGATGGGTTGGGAATTGCGATTTTCATTTACTGTATCCTCGCGGGCTCAAGCCCGTCTCCCCATTGCTCGTTTAGCTGCCACGTTTGCCATGTAGAATTGCCACTCGACGTTTTTTCGTTGCTGCCTGGCTTTGCTGCAGTCAGCGTGATTGCGTGTCGAGCGCGCTTTCCCGCAGATATCGCACATCGCTGGCAGGTCGAGGCTGTGAGTGGCCATGCGTGGCCTAATGGCATGTGGACTCATGGATTGCTCCCCTGGGTGGTGTCTTGCAAAGCAATGGTCAGCAAGGCTTCGAACTCATCTACCGACAGCGGCTCCCAGCGGTCGTTGATCAGCTGATCGTGGTACCACTTGAGGCCGGAGTAGGAGACTCGCAAGCAGACTCCGCCCAGCATCACCAAGGGCGCCTGGCGCGCCGATGCCGGCAGAAGGAAAGGCGGATGGTTGGAAGCCGCGGACCTCACCGCCAAGTTCTCCATGGCCTGCATCAAGGTGGCGGGTATGGTCTTTGGAGTTGGCGCAGCCTGGTGCTGCCTGGCTGGCTTGCTGAGCCCTTCGCAGATGGCCTCCAGCTCTTCGTTGGTCGGCTTTTGGATGATCGACTTGCTGCAGTAGGGGCAGAACTCCATGCCGTTTTCGCGCGGGCCGTCTTCCATCAGGGTAAAGCTGTTGCTGCAGCTGGTGCCCCAGGCGAAGGTGCTATCCGTGAAGGTCCAGGTGCATCCGGGAGAGTCGCTCGGCTCTGCGCTGGCGGATAGGGCGGCCTTGATGCGCTTGAGCACAGCTGCGCTATTGGGCTCCATCCAGCTTGCATGCAGCGCTGCATCACGTAACAGCGCATCCTGCTCTGCTAGCTGGGCGCGCAGGGTGTCGAGTTGGGCGCGTAACGACGTGATAAGGTCGTCAGCTTCGATCTGCAGGTTCCGGTAATGCAGGTTTTCCTCGCTCAGTCGCTCGGTCTCGCGTGCGTCGGCAAAGCCCTGCACCTCTTGCTCGCGCCGGATAGCTATTTCTGCAACTGCTTTATGCTCGGTGTAGTTCCAGACGCGCCCAGGTTTGTTCTCTCGGTGTCGCCAGAGCACCGCTGTCGAGTCATGGCGTTCTGTGCTGGACGGGGTGAGGATGCGGTTCAGTTCGTCCGCTACGTCCTGCATGCCGACAGCTGCAGCTGCGTCGAGAGCTTGCTCCAAAAGCTCGCAGGGCACGCTGACCATTCGATTGGTGTTATTCATGGCTGCACCTCCAGAACGTGTCTATGGTGGAAGTGCCGGGCCTTTCCGGTTTTCACATTGGTGCCGAACAGCTCGCCTGGCCTGCTCCAATAAGCGCCGTGACCAGTGATTTCCACAGTAATGACATGGCCTCCTACATCAGCCAGCACTTTGGCCCCCTTGGGGGATGTGTGCTGGACTGCTGCGGAGTATCGGCGATTGGCAAAGTCGGCTGCCCTCATGGCGTCCTGCGCGTCGTTCATGTCGACGGCCAGATCTGCGAGATCCGGAGTTTCGACCAGAACGGCCGATTCGATCTGTTGCTCGCCGTTACGAGTTGCATCGAGCTTTGATTGGTACAGCCCGCCTGAGCCACACCAGATGGTCATTGGTGTCAGTCGATGAGCGGCTAGCTCCGACATCTGCCGGAACACCTCTTGGGCGATGAGCTCTGTGCTCATGTCGTGGAGGTGGCGAACGGATGAAAGTGCGTGCTCAAGCGAGGTCGCGGTGAATATGATGTGTTGAGTGCGGCTCATGCTGCCTTCCTCGCTTGCTGGTCGCTGTGTTGGATGCGGCGCTTCCACGGGTCATTGGCCCTGGCTAGGGCTGCCATTGGTGGCGGGCTGACGCTGTTGCCGCACATGTGCACCTGCTCGGTCTTGGTGAATGGCTTGCCGTCGGCGCCCTTGTCGATGATGTAGCTGGCCGGGAAGCCCTGGGCGCGGTAAAGCTCGTGCGGCTGGAGCATGCGCAGGCAGATATCGACGATCACGTACGGGGCACCCTTCACGAACACCGTGACGAGGCCCAGGCGATCCTTGGTGGTGACCGTAGGCGCTGGCGCGTCTGCTGCGCTGGTGTTCTCGGTGCCGTAGTAGCTGATGAGGAATGCGGCGACGCGCAGGGCGCCTTCTTCGTGCTCCGGCGATAGCTTGTACTCGACCAGGGCATGATGTTCGGCGCAGGCGGTCATGGTGGGTACTGGATCATCAACGGCGCGCCCAGTGCAGTTGCGGCGTAGGGTGGCCAGGCTGGCGGTCACCAGGCGCTGCTGGCTGCCGGTGTTGGTGACCGTGGTCATTGGCTCGTCGGCGCCCTTGGCCGGGGTGGTGTTGAAGCCGCCGTTGGCCTGCTCGATAAACGCAGTGCAGATGCCCATGGCGTGGGCGGCGCCGGCTGGACGCTGGTAGTTTCCGCCACTGGTGATGGTTGGCATCGGGTCGGTGATTGCCGCGCCATCGCTGTTGAAGCGGAACTTGACCAGGTGTGCCGACGCCAGTGCACGGTGGCTGCGCGTCATCAAGGTGCCCATGGGGTGATCGGCTGTTACTGGGTGGCCGGCATACACTGGACCGCCAGCGCCGACCATGACCGGACTCGCCATCATGAGCTCGCCGCGGTTGGCGGCAGTTACCGTGGGCAGCGGCTCGCTTGGATCGTTCACGCGGTCAGCACCCTGGTGCGTGGCCGGCAGGATGACAGCGCTCGACAACGCGTGCTTCGCGCCGGCGGCGACGATGGTCCCGAGTGGCTTGTCCAGTCCTGGAACTCGCGGTTGCTGCCCGGCGCGCTCGCCGTAACCGGTTTGAACCAGGGTAGGGCTAGCCATGGCGAACGAGCCGCCCCGTGGCCAGGAAGTGACGGTGCGCAGCGGCTCGTCAGTAGACTGGGCCAGTTCGCCCGACCAGTTCGCGATCGGCACGATGAAGGGTTGCGGGTTGTCCAGCACGAACTTCTTCATGCCTTTGGCTACCCTGCGCAAGGTGGCGGCGGCCAAATCCTTCTTGCGGCCGAAAATGCTCTTGCTCGGGACGCTCCAGTCAATGCAGTCGGCGGCGGTGCGCCATTTCTGCTGGCCCTTGGCTGGGTTCTTGGCGTGGGTAGGCCCCGGCCAGACGATTGGCTGGCCGTCGCAGCGGGCGATCATGAACAGGCGTTCGCGGCTGGTTGGCGCGCCGAAGTCGCAGGCCTTGATGATCCGCCATTCCACCTGGTAGCCCATGCCCTCAAGCAGCTGCACGAAGCGCCGCCAGGTGATGCCGCGTCGCTTCGGGTCGGGCACCAGGAACTGCTGCTGTACCGGTACGCGCTCACCGACGGCGGCCACAGTGCCGTCCAGCTTCATCACCCGGCCGGTGGCCTTGTCGCGCTTGGCGATCAGCGGACCCCACTGCAGGATCTGCTTCACGTTCTCGAGGCTGATGATCCGAGGCTTTTTCTTGCCGGCCCACTTGAGGCCGATCCACGACAGGTTGCGGATCTCGCGCTTGCGTGGCTGGCCGCCCGCGGCCTGGCTGTGGTGGGTGCAATCAGGGCTCATGTGGAACCAGCCCACCGGCCGGCCCTGGCACTCTTCGTCTGGATCTCCCTCGAAGACGTCGGTGGTGAAGTGGCGCGCCGCCGGGTGGTTCGCAGTGTGCATGCTGATCGCGGCCGGGCTGTGGTTCTTGGCTACATCAACCTTGCGGCCGAGGCCCATCTCTAAGCCGGTACCAGCACCGCCACCGCCACAGAAAAAGTCGACCACCAACTCGTCGTCCTGTGGCTCCAGCGCCAGGGAGAATTGGGTCTTGAAGTGTTGGGGGGTGGGTAGTTTTGCTGCAGAGATTAAGGTCATGCCTGTTGCCCTCCCTGATGCCCGTGCTCAGGGCGCAGGGCGCCGGCCTGCAGTAGCAGGGCGTCGTGGATGGCCAGGGCCATCTCATCGACGGAGGCGAACACTCCTGCAGCATTCCCCGCAAGCGTCGAGTTGATCGCGTCGGCGATGCAGTTGCATACGGCCTCTTCATCTGCGGTGAGTGCGAAGTAGGGGAGGTGCGTATACCCCTTGGCAAGCTGCGCGTGCGGGCGATCTGAAGCGAGTAGCGTTGCATCAGCGGGCGCTGCCTGGCGCAGCCTGTCGTGGGGTATCTGCAAATCGGTGGGGGCGCTGAGGGTGGAAATAATGCCTGCTGCTACGCAGCAGAGGCTCTTTGTTTTCTGCGCGTCGACGCCTGCAGCTTCACGGAGCAAAGCGGGGGCTCGGGTGGCGTTCACCTGATTTCCCGCGTACCCGCTTTCCTCCGAGGTCTGGGTCGGTGTCTGTCCCGGTGCGATGATGCGGGTATGTCCGGCGCACGGCGCGGATTCAAAGAGCAAGCCGGGGTGGTGGTGGGCCTGGTTCATGCTGCGGCCTCCTGCTCGGCGGGCTTCAGCAAGTTGGCGAGGTTGAGTGCCTCCAGGCGCAAACGACGCCCGTCGCGCTCGAGCTTCTTACCAGTTTTAAATGCGGCCCAGGTGTCTGCCGCAATGCGCAATGCTTCTCCGATCTCGGCAAGCACGTGGTAGTGGTGCTCCTGCAGGGAGCTTGCGTCTTCGAGCCGCTTGGCGTGATCTGCTAGGTGGCGGTGGTCGTTGCGCAGGAGCTCAAGGGACTCCTCGAGTTGCTGGATGGTCGCCTTGTGTTCGCGATCGCGCTCTATCTGGCCCTGAATTCGCCCTTCGTTGCGGCCAAACCAGTAAGCGTAAGCGAACAGTCCAATGACAAATGCGCTGATGACGATTAGGGCGATGACCTGTTGGGTGGTCATGGGTCTTGCTCCTTGTGGTGTGCGGGCCGGTGGTGGCGGCCCTGGTCGTGTGTTTACTGCTTTTCTTGCTCGGTCTGTCGAGACTGCTTTTCATCTGCCAGGTAAGCCCTGCTGTCGATAAGGGCGGCGACATGGCGGATGTGGGCGAACTTCAGGGCTTTCTGGCTGGTGTCCAGTGTTGTGACTGGCAGGCAGATTCGGCCCACTTTCAGCTGCTCGGCGAAGGTGTCTTCGTTAAGGTTGCGGAAGTACTGCAGGCGCACTTTGTCGATCGGGATGAGTACATCGCCGAAGGTGCGATAAAGCAGTTCAATCGTTGTTGTGTCCGGTGCGTGTGGTAGGCGCAGCGGGAGCTGGTCAAGAGTGCTCATCAGGCGTCGGGCTCTCCCTGAGCTTGTGGCGTGACGGGTGGTTCCAGGTGGTCTCGCAGTGTTTGCGTACCAGGGCCTGCCACTCTGTGGGGACCTGCAGGAGCGCAGCGTTGCGCTCCTCGCGGGTCTTGAGTTGTAGGATCTGGGCCGCGTACTGCCTAGGCCGCATAGCGCTTGTCTTCCGGTGGTGTCGGAAGCTGCAGTTGGAGCCGCTCAGCAAGCCAGGGGATCCCGGCCTGCTTCACACGGGTGGACTCGCTGTATTGCATGCCAGCTACGGGGTGGAACCAGCTGCCCTCCTTTTTCCGCAGGTAGTCGCGGTCCCGAGTGGGATAGCGAGGCAGGTTCTTCTGGTCCAGCAGGTCTTGTTCCCGCATTAGGCGGATCAGCTCGTTGCGCGAGATCCCAAACAGTTTCGCGGTTTGTGCAAGGTTGCGTTCCATGTCCATCCCCTACGCGGCGTCGTCGAGCAAGAGCTCGATTGGGGGCATGTCGGCGGTGTCCAGTTGGCCGTTGGCGATGGCCTCGAGGTGACTCGCGATCTTCCTGGTAGTAGCGATGCAGTTCGCTGGCAGTGTCAGGGTGTTCACTGTCGGCCCCATACGAACGATAACGGTCACCTGGTCGAGATAGACCTCGGTCTGGATCGTCGCCTTGGCCAGCGCACCGTTCGACTCATCGCGAAGGATGTGTGTGAAGTGTCCGGTCAGGTTGGTTTGTGCCTTGAGGCAAGTAAAGGCGTTATGACTGAGTGCATAGCTCATGCCGCATGCCCCCCATCGTCAGGGGTCAGTGGACGGATGATTGGTGTGGTGGGGCGGTGCTTTGTGGTGGAGAACGCGCAGCCGTGCTGTCTGGCCAGGCGGCGGACCTTAAAGATGAGGTCCGTGGATGCTGCGGCTGGGTGGACGTGTAGCGATGCAGTGGTGTGCATGGTGTTGCCTCACTCTGTGGTGGAAGAGTGGGGCAAATATCACGCGGCGTGCTTTATGTTGTCAACACGATTTGTTTTATTTTTTTGTGGTGTGCATAAATCGTGATGATTTCAGGATGCCGCCCACCAGGTGAATGTGTTCGATCTCGTCCTCTGCGATGTGGATCGGGGCGTGTTCGGCATTGACGCTATCGAAGCGATACATCCCATCGCGTAGGTAAATGAACTCCTTGATCATGGTGCGGCCGTTCGTGGTTCGGACCATTACCTCGTCGCCGCTGAAGAAGGTCTTGCTGGGTTCTACCAGCACATATTCTCCGTTCTTGATCCTGGGGTGCATGCTGTCCCCTGTCACCTTGAGGCCGTACGCCTTAGGGTCATCACTGTGGATATTCAGATAGCCATCACCATGCCCCGCCGGAAAATCCAGGGCTTCGAAGTAACCATTCACTCCGAGTTGTGCATAACCCACTACTGGCACCGCGCCCTCCAAGGCCCGTCTTGCAAAAGAAATGTTTGTGCTGGGGGCTGTACCGGGCTCCTCTGAGCCTTCCAGTAGGTCGCCTAGGGTTACCCCGAGTGCGGCGGCCATTCTCTCTATGTCGGCTAGGTTAGGCTCCCGAATCCCGCGCTCGTAGTTGCCAACACGCGACTGGGACTCCCAGCCACAGGCAATGGCAAGCGCCTGCTGGGTCAGGTGTTTGGCTTTACGAAACTGCTTGATGCGCTGTGCGAGTGTGTTCATCCCTGATTTTTAACACGTATTGAAATGTATTTTTTGCACTAATCGTGTTGTAAAGACCACGTCCTGTGTTACATTTTTGGTCGAGCCAACCGGAGTGTTCGTCATGAATCGAATTGCGGAAATGAGAAAGGGTGCGGGTATCAAGCAAAGGGAGCTGGTTGCTCGATTGGGATGGACCCAGACCCGAGTTAGTAACTATGAGTCTGGCAATCGCATGCCAGGGCTGAGCGAATGCCGCGCCATAACGGCAGCATTGAATGATTTGGGGGCGAAGTGTGCATTGGATGATGTCTTCCCACCTGAACTGGATGAGCCCCGAGCGGCCTAGCAGCGGAAAAAAAAAAAGGCGACCCAGCGGTCGCCCTGTTTCCCCCGGTAGTACCACCACAGTGCTACCGGGCCGTGTTCAAGTTGGGCGGGCACACCACGTATCCACTTGCCTTGATCACGGAGCCCAGGCACGAATGCCTGGGTTTGCTGCCTTCTCCACCACAGATAGGGCAGCGGTATGGCCCTCTCAAGCCATGCGGCGAGTGTAACACCACCGCTCGTCGCCGGCACTGGCAGCCTTTTAGGGGTAATGCCAGGTGTCGAAGGGAGGCGAGTAGTCGCCTCCGTCGCTCGGTAGTAGCACCACGATGCTGCCGGGTTGCGTGACAAGTGGGCGGGCACACCACATAGGTCCGCGCGCTTCGATCGCACCGCCCTGGCATGGAGCTGGAGCGGCGCCTCTTGCACCACAGGAGGCGATAGTTTCGCCTGGGGTAGTCAAAGGAGTGGCGCCCCGGCATGGAGCCGATCCGGCCTTTGGGCTGGCTGGCATTGCCCTCTCACAAGCTGTGCGGCGAAGGTCCCACCACGACTCGCCGCAGGCACAGGCTACCGACAAGGACAAACGCCATGAGCCGAATTGCAATGAGCTGCATTGAGCGCGCTAAGCGTGAGGTGTTGCCACTCGAACTCGCCCTTTATCATTCTGTACGGGACTATCCGGGCGGCGCTGCCGCCATCGCCGCGACCACCGGTCGAAACGCCACTACCCTGCAGCACAAACTCTCTCCCACTCATCCGACCCACACCGTCAACGTTCAAGAGTTCAGCGAGATACTCGAGCTGACGAAGGACCCCCGCATTCTGGACTCCGTGCATGCCATGGTGGGCGACACCATCTGGCAGGAGCTGTCGGACGTCTACACGCATGACATTCCTGAGACCCTGACCATGGGGCTCGCTGAGTTTTTCCGGCAGGTTGCCAGTTTGTCTGAGACCTGGGCGCACAGCATTAGCGACGGGAAAGTCGATGATCAGGAGCTGGCCCAGATCCAGCATCAGGTGTTCAGGGGTATCCAGGGGTTGCTGGGCATGTACCGCCGTGCTGAGTACGTCAACCAGACCACTCGGGGGGCGCACCGTGGGTGATGTTATCGATCGGGCGAACAGCCAGGCTCAATGGCACCTGGACACGGCTCTGGCGGCGGCAGCGGATCGCCGGGCAAGGGTAGTACGTGAGTCCCTGGCAGGCTGCATCGAATGTGATGAGCCCATCCCTGAAGCCAGGCGGGTGGCAGAAAAGGGCTGTGTGCGTTGCATTGAGTGCCAGGAGATCCATGAGGGTCGGAGGGCTCGATATGCTCGATAAGGTTCTCGATCAGCTGCACGACTACGGCCTCCAGCCAGATCAGCCGCTGGTCTTCGGCAAACTGACTCGCTGCCGTACTGAGCAGGACAAGGGGAAGGAGAAGAACGGCTGGTACGTCCTGCATGAGCACCGAACGGAGAAGGGAAATACCCTCATTTTCGGCAGCTTCGGGGACTGGCGCCACGGTGAGACGCAGAAGGTGAAGACGGATGGGCGAGGGCTGACCGCTGAAGAGCGTGAGGTTATGCGCGCCCGCCAGGCCGAGGCCAAGCTCCGTGCCGCCGAGATCGCAGCGAACGCTGCCCGTCGAGCTTCCAACCGGGCGTCTGGCATGTTCAAGCGCATGCCGGACAAGGGGCGCAGTCCCTACCTCGACCGTAAGCAGGTAGTCGGGTTCGGGGTGCGCTATGCGCCGAAGTCGGGCGCTGTGCTTATCCCCATGCAGAACGCCCAGGACACGATCGTCGGCCTGCAGGTGATCTATCCCACGATTCAGGACGACACCGGGCGTGACAAGTCCTACTGGCCGCACGGGATGGCGAAAGACGGTGCTTTCCACATGATTGGCGGCCATCCTGAACCGGGCGAGCCGGTGCTGGTGTGTGAGGGTTACGCGACCGGCGCTAGTCTGCATATGGCGACCTCCCAGGCGGTGGCCATCGCCTTCGATGCCGGCAACCTGCTGCCGGTAGCCAAACACATGCGCGAGCGCTTCCCTGGGCGGCCCATCATCATCTGCCGCGACGATGACTGGAAGACCACGCGGCCTAGCGGCGAGCCTTGGAATCCGGGTGAGGAAAAGGCTAACAATGCAGCGGTGGTAGTGGGCGGCCAGGTGGTCGCCCCGATCTTTTCCATCGAGCGGGAAGTGAAGTGGACCGACTTCAATGACTTGCACTGTGCAGAAGGCCTGGATGCTGTTCGGCGTCAGGTGATGGCGGTGATCAAGCCCCCGGCTACTGGCGGCTGGAAAGACATGTTGGCCCGTACTGAGAGCGGTTCGTTGATTGCCCATATGCAAAACGTCGAGCTCATCCTGAGCAACGACGAGCGCTGGGCCGGGGTGATCGGCTACAGCTCGTTCAGCTCAAAGATCGTGAAACTGCGAGCCGCGCCCTATGGGGGGGAGCCGGGTGAGTGGGGCGATATCGATGACACCCGCGTAATGAAGTGGCTGGCCCAGCAGTACAACCTTCGCGTCAAGGCGACGCATGTGGTGGAGGCCGTCAGTGTCGTGGCCCACGACAATGCCTTTCACCCTGTGCGTGAGTACCTGGCGAAGCTCGAGTGGGATCGCACCCCGCGGCTGGAGATTTGGCTGCACAAGGTGCTCGGTGTTGCGAGGAACGACTACAGTGCCAAAGTCGGCAAGCGCTGGATGATTTCGGCTGTCGCTCGGGTCATGCGTGCTGGCTGCAAGGCTGACAACGTCTTGATACTTGAGGGGGCGCAAGGGGCGGGCAAGTCCACCGCCATGAGCGTCCTGGGCGGTGAGTGGTTCATGGACACGCCCTTCACGCTGGGCGACAAGGACGCCTTCCAAGCGATCCGGGGGAAGTGGATCGTCGAGCTCGGCGAGCTGGATAGTTTCAACAAGGCTGAGAGCACCAAGGCTAAGCAGTTCTTTTCGGCATCCATCGACACATACCGCGAAAGCTATGGCCGCAGAACAAGCGATGTGCCACGCCAGTGTGTTTTCGTGGGTACGACCAACCAGGATGAATACCTCAAGGACGCCACAGGGAACCGCCGCTATTGGCCGGTGGCGTGCACCAAGGTCGACCTCGAGACGTTAAGGCGTGTACGGGATCAGCTGTGGGCAGAGGCGGTCTTCTGCTACCTGGCCGGCGACATCTGGTGGGTGGCCCGTGAGGAGGAAGAGCTGTTCACGCGCGAACAGGAGGAGCGTTTCGTCGTAGATGAGTGGGAGGGGCCAATCCTCGATTGGCTGGAAAAGTCCCAGGTTGGCGAAACGGTCACGGGCAGTGAGCTGTTGAAGGACGCCTTGAATCTGGATTTCGGCCACTGGGGGAAGCCCGAGCAGATGCGGGTGGGAGCCATCATGCACCGCCTGGGGTGGCGTCGGCGGCGTATGCCAGCACTGCAGAAAAGTGGGGTGCGTCCCTGGGCTTACCAGAAGCCGAAGGGGTGGGGTACACCAAGCCCACTCGAGCAGTCTGTGGCGATGGCAAAGGAGGAGTGCTTTTGATCAAGCACATCGACGAGATGCTGAAGCTGTGGGCGCAGGAGCTGCACACCCCGGATCTGCGTGGTAGTGGTTCAGGAGGCGGTAGCATGCTGGGCCTGTTGATGGACTGCCAGGGGGAGTTAATCCGTGGCACTCGGGGTAGCAGGGTGCTGCTGGATGAGTCGGCTGATATTGAGATCATCGTGAACAAGCACCTCGAGCCGCAGCTGTACATCATCGTCAGGGAGCACTACTGCAACCAGGACAGCTTCCTCGAGCAGAAGATGGCTTATTGCAGATGCAGCAGAAAGACGTACTATGACCGCCTCCACCAGGCCCATGTGGCTATTCAGGGGCTGCTGAAAGGGAAGAAGGCTGCATGATCCGCGTTGCTCTGTCCCGCCGTCCCTCTCTTGTCCTGCCTCCTTTTTATCGGGTCGGCCAAGCCAAGGCCACGGAATTGGCGGACTGTCCCGCTGTCCCACCTTCCACCCGCAGGCGCGCATGTAGGGCGCATGCATAGCGTTACGCGCGCGTTGCGCGCAGCGTGTTAATAATTCCTCCCTTATACGTGAGAAAGTGTTAAAACAGTTAGACGGTGGGACAGCCCTTGATTTTAAAGGCCTCAGCTAGTCCCACCGATTGCGAACGCCTTGGGACTCTTGGGACTTCACTAAAGCGAAAGAAAGCCGGGCGGATGTATTCTCCAGACATTCGCCAGACATTTCCCCGGTGTTTACCACTTATTGGGGGGTGGCATTAAAACTTGCTTGCTGCCAGGAAACTCGACCTGTAAAAAGTACCCATCTTCGAGACGTGCGGGCGCACAAAGCAGCCCGCCACACACCAGAAACCCCGGCCTTGGCGCCGGGGTTTTTGCATTTGGGGGAAGGGATGAACAGCGAGCAACAAGCCTTAGCCGAGCTGCCGGTCTGGATGGTGATCGTGCTGTCCCTGGTGGGCGGTGTGTCGGGGGAGATGTGGCGGGCGGACAAGGCGGGCGCCCGAGGCTGGGGGTTGGTTCGTCGCTTGGCCCTGCGGTCTGGGGCCTGCGTTACCTGCGGACTCTCGGCCAACATGCTCCTGTACGCACTGGGGGCTTCGGTCTGGGCGGCGGCGGCGGTGGGTTGCTTGACCGCGATGGCCGGCGCCGATGTGGCGATCAACCTCTACGAGCGCTGGGCCGCCAAGCGGCTGGGGCTGGCCCAGGTGCCGCCAGCAGGCAGCGAGGCAGGCCAGTGAACCGCCCGGAGTCCTGGGTGGGGCCGGGGACCCTGGCGATATGGCCGGGGTACGGGACCGGGAACCCGCGATTCTTTGTTAGCGGACGGTTCACCAGCTTAGTGAACTGCGGTGAACTGGTTAACCCCTTGAGTTCATTGGGTGAACTGGACTTTCCGACATGACTTTCCTCACCAAATCGGAGTTCGCCGCCCGCAACGGGTGGTCGAAATCCTACGTTTCCAAACTCGCCAAGCAAGAGCGTCTGGTGCTGAGCGCCGACGGCAAGGTCGACGTCGAAGCCACTGATGCGCTGCTGGCTGAATCGGCTGATCCGAGCAAGGCCGCCGTCGCGGCCCGGCATGAAGAAAACCGGATTGAGCGCGATGTCCGAAGCCACCTCCAACCTGGCGGCGACACACCTGCGGTGCAGCCACCGGAAATGCCGGCTGGCGCGGGCCACAACTTCCAGCGCTCGAAGGCGCACCGCGAGTTCTACCTCGCCCAGCTGGCCGAGGCCGAGTTCCACAAGATCCAGGGCAGCCTGGTCGAGCGGCTGGCCGTTGAAGACGCAGCCTTCACTGCTGGCCGGATGCTTCGCGACCGGTTCTTTGGGTTGAAGCCGCAATTGGCTGCCGAGCTCGCCGGGATGAGCGACCCGTGGGAAATCGAGCAGCACCTCGACAAGGCCTTTCGCCGCGTCTTCACCGAGGCCGCCAAGATGAACAGCGCCGACCTCGACCGAGCCATCACACAGAGCTAAGCCTATGCCCACCGGATACGCAGACGGTGCAAAGGTGTACCGCGAAGCGTATTGCCGAGGGCTGACACCTGACCCTGATCTGTGGGTCGATGAGTGGGCAGATGATTTCATGCTGATCCCCCGTGACACGGGGGCAGCAGAACCTGGCAAGTACCGCACCGCGCGCACACCGTATGCCCGCGAACCGATGCGCTGCCTGTCGCCTGCCCACCCGTGCAAGCGGGTGGTGACCAAGGTCGCCTCGCAGCTGATGAAAACCCAAATCGCCTTAAACTGGATCGGCGCGCTGATCCACATGGCGCCCTCCAACATCCTGACGCTGCTGCCCAGCTTGGCCTTGGCCAAGCGGGTCTCCGCGCGGATTGGCAAGACCATCGAGGCAACGCCCGAGCTCAAGGCGCGCGTCGCGGCGAGCCGGTCCAGGGATGCCCGCAACACCATGGACACCAAGGAGTTCGAGGGCGGCACGTTGTACGCGACGACCGCCGGCTCGGCCGCCAACCTGTCCGAGCTGTCGGCCCGCTATATCTACGGCGACGAAGTCGACCGCTGGGACGTTGACGTCGACCAGGAAGGCGACCCGATCAAGCTGGCCGAGGCGCGGGGCAGTACCTTTGGCCGCAACGCCAAGTTCTATTTCTCCAGCTCCCCGCTGATCAAGGGCGCATCCCGGATCGACGATCTCTTCATGATGGGAGATCAGCGGCACTACTACGTGCCGTGCCCAACCTGTGGGCACATGCAGGTCCTGAAGTGGGAGCGGCTGTTGTACTCGCAAGACTTCAGCGCGGTGCATTACCAGTGCGAAGGGGCCGATTGTGATGTGCTGATCGAGGAGCACCATAAAGCCGACATGCTGGCAAACGGCGAGTGGCGCGCCCACGCCGAGGGCGATGGAGAGACGGTCAGCTTCCACCTCAACGCGCTATATGCCCCGTTGGGCTGGCACTCCTGGGCCATGCTGGCGCGCGAATTTGAGGAGGCAAAGCGTGCCCAGGATCGCGGCGACCTCGAGCCCATGCAGGTGTTCTACAACACCCGCCTGGCTGAGGTCTGGGACAGTGCGATCGAGCAGACCAAGGCCGAGGTGCTGCAGGCCCGAGCGCTGCAAGAAGACTACGTGCTGGGCACCTTGCCCGTGGGGGCGCTAGCGCTGACGGCCGCCGTCGACGTCCAGGCCAACCGCCTGGAGTTGATGGTCATGGCCTGGGGCGCTGGCATGGAGCGCTGGGTGGTCGATCACCAGGTGATCCCTGGCGATCCAGCCGACGAGCGCACCTGGGCGCTGTTGGATGACCGCCTGAAGATTCGGTACCTCCATCCTTGCGGCGTAAGCCTGGGGATCCTGGCTGCCGGCATCGACTCCGGCGGTCACCATACTCACGAGGTCTACCAGTTCACCCGCGTGCGCCGATGGCGCAATGTGTTCGCGCTCAAGGGCGCGAGCAAGCCAGGCCGCCCAGTGATTGCCCAGCGCCCGTCGCAGGTGGACGTCACCTGGAAAGGCCAGACAGAGCGCAACGGCGCCGAGCTCTGGATCGTCGGTACCGACACGGCCAAGGACTGGATCTACAACCGCTACAGCTTCGAGAAGGGGCCGGGCGCGCTGCACTTCGCCAAGGACCTGCCGGACGAGTTCTTCCAGCAGTGTGTGGCCGAGCGCAAGATCGCTCGCTACGTGAAGGGCTATAAGCGGATCGAATGGGTCAAGAGCAAAGCCGAGCGCAACGAGGCGCTGGACCTCATGGTTTACAACCTGGCCATGGCCAACTTCCTCGGCCTGCACCGATATGGCGAGCACGACTGGGACAAGCTGCGGCAGGCACTTGCGCAGGCCAGCCTGTTCGACCAGGGCGAGCAGCAGCCAGCCCGGCCCCAGGCCCTCGAGCCTGATGACGACCAGGACGAAGACGACGCGCAGTCGGCACCTGCCCCGGCACCCGTCAGGCGCAGCGAGCCGCGGCCACCGACGTCGGCCCCGCAGGCCGCACCTCAATCTATGCAACGCCGCAGCTCCAGCAGCGGCTACCTGAAGAGACGCTGACATGGCCTACACCAAAGCACACCTCGACGCTGTCGAGCGGGCGATCGCGCGCGGCGAGAAGATAGTTCGCTACTCGGACCGCACCGTCGAGTATCGAACGGTCGATGAGCTGATCAAGGCCCGCGACCTCATCCGCACCGAGCTGGTGAGCGCCGCGGGACCACGCTCGCGGGTGACTCGCATCTACCACGGGGGCAAGGGACTGTGAGCGGACGCTATCTGTCCCTTGGCCGCTCCGGCATCCTGGTGCCGGAGCGAATCAAGGCCAGTTACGAAGGCGCCGCCGAGGGACGGCGCTCATCAGGATGGGACGCGCCGGACACAGGCGTGAACAGCCTGATCATGCCGGCCATGCGCAACCTGCGATCCCGCTCCCGCAGCGCGGTTCGCAATGACCCCTACGCGGCCAATGTCATCGACAAGCGCGTCAGCAACCTGATCGGCACCGGCATCACCCCGCATCCGCGATTGCTCGACAAGGCTGTACGTAGGGCGATGCAGGAGCTATGGGAGGACTGGGTCGATGAGGCGGACGCCGATCAGCTCACCGACTTCTACGGCCAGCAGGCCCTGGTGGCGCGTACCGTGGAGCAGTCAGGCGAATGCTTTATCCGCCTGCGTCCGCGTCGTCTGGAGGATGGCTACGCAGTGCCGCTGCAGTTGCAGTGCCTGTCGCCGGAGTTCGTCCCCCATGACAAGTTCGAGGTGACCCGCTTCGGCAACGTTATCCGGGCCGGGATCGAGTTCAACGGCATGGGCCGGCGCGTGGCGTATTGGTGCTATCGCAACCACCCCAGTGACAAGACCACGCTGAATGTCGGCTACAACCAGTTGGTGCGGATACCGGCCGAGCAGATGTTGCACGTGTTCGAGCCACTCGAGCCTGGCCAACTGCGCGGGGTGCCGCGTTTGGCGCCGGTACTGAAGCGCCTGCGCAGCCTGGACAACTTCGATGACGCGGTATTGTTCCGGCAGGAAGTGGCGAACCTGTTCGCAGGCTTCGTGCGCAAGCCCTCCCCGGAAGGTCTCCCGCCGCTCGATCCGGTCACCGGAGCGCCAGTCAGCTTCGAACGCGACGGCTTCACGCCGATGGTGGGGCTCGAGCCCGGCACGATGCAGGAACTGCTCCCTGGTGAGCAGGTCGAGTTCTCGGATCCGCCGGACGCTGGCAACAACTACCCCGACTTCATGCGGCAGCAGCTGATGGCTGCAGCAGCAGGGACGGGGCTGCCCTATGAACTGATGACCGGCGATATGCAGGGTGTGAATGACCGTGCGATTCGTGTGGTGCTGACCGAGTTCCGGCGGCGGCTGGAGCAGCTCCAGTTCCAAGTCTATGTCCACCAGTTGTGCCGGCCCGTGCGTCAGGCCTGGCTGGATATGGCTTTTCTGGCTGGAGTGCTCGACCTTCCGGATTACGCACAGCGCCGCCGGGAGTACCAGCGCACCCGGTGGGTTCCGCAGGGCTGGGCCTACATCCATCCGGTGCAGGACGTTCAATCACGGCAGATGGAAATTGCCGCTGGCTTCAAGTCGCGCAGCGAGACCTGCTTGCGCGACGGGACCGATGCAGAGGTGGTCGACGAAGAGAACGCCGCCGATCTCGCCCGGGCGAAGGACTTGGGCCTCCAGTACACCACGTTGTCGGCGGTCGAAGAGGACCCCGAAGAGAAGGAGAAATCATGAAACCGTTGATGCCGTTCCGCATCTTCAACAAGGCGCCCTCGGCGCCGAAGGTCGAAGACCAGCACTGGTACAAGATCAGCGCAGCGGCCGAAGGCGAGGGCGCTGCCAACACCGAGCCTGTCCCCATCGAAATCTACATCTACGGTGAGATCGGTGGCTGGGGCATCACTGCGAACGAGTTTATCAAGGATTTGAAGGCGATCGATGACGGCGTGTCGCCGGTCGTGGTGGCGTTCAACACCATTGGTGGTGACCTGTTCGACGGCCTGGCCATTCACAACGCGCTGAATCGCCTTGGCGAGCGTTGCACCGCGCGTATCGATGCGCTGGCCGCCAGTGCCGGCAGTGTCGCGGCCTGTGGCGCCCACCGCCTGGTCATGGCTTCTAACGCCATGCTGATGGTGCACAACCCGTGGACCTGGACCAGCGGCGATGCCGAGGACCTGCGCCGCGTCGCTGACGTCCTGGACCAGACCTTCGAAGCCATCATCGCGGCGTACCGGGCCAAGGCCCCAGACATCGACGACGCCGAGCTGCGCCGGATGGTCAACGATGAAACCTGGCTGACGGCTCAGGAGGCCTTGGCGCTGGGCCTGGCTGATGAGGTGGGCACCGGGGTCGAGGTCAAAGCCTGCCTGGCGCAGGGCGCAGCGATGAAGCGATACCGCCAGACGCCGCAGGCGCTGCTGGATCAGCTGGCCGATCAGACGCCGGACGATGCCCCAACAACTCCACCTGCAGCAACCCCGCCTGATCCAGCAGCCTCCACGGCGCTGGCGCTGATGATCACCCAGGATTGCGCCAAGGCCGGTATCAGCAACCTGGCGGCCACGCTGATCGCTTCGACCAAGTTGATCGACAAGGCCACGGTGCAGGCCGCGCTGATCCGGGCAAAGGGGGTTCACGATTTATGCGTGGCGGCGCGGTTGCCCGAGCTCACCGAGGAGTTCGTGACGGCCGGCCTGGGCCATGACGCGGTACGCGCGCGGCTGTTCGAGAAACTGGTCAGCTCCGGCAAGGGCTTCGAGATCGACAACAGCCTGCCTCCGGCCGATGACGAGCCTGACAAGATCAAGTCCCAGCTACCCAATCCATCCAGCATCTGGGCTGCCCGCCGGCAGGCCGCCACGAAAGGAGCATGAGCATGAGCACCATCCAACGAGAACCGGTTCACGCCGGGGAGTTTCTGCTGTCCGAAGGCAACGGCCAGATTTCACGCGAGGCGATCAGCGTTGTAGCCGGCCCGGCCCTGGTCGCCGGCCAGTTGCTCGGTTTGGTCACGGCAAGCGGTGAGTTCACCGCCTACAGCCCCGCAGCTGAAGACGGCAGCGAGAAAGCCGTGTGCATCCTGTTTGCCTCGCTTGGCGAGTCGGAAACCGTGCGCCGCGGTCGCGCGGTAGTACGGCTGGCCGAAGTGAGCGAAGCCCTACTGACCGGGCTCGACGCTGACGCTGAGCAGGCCCTGGCGGCGCACCACATCATCCTGCGCTGACCAACACCCACTGTCCCATCAACCCCGCCTCGAGCGGGGTTCTTACTTTCTGGAGTGCCTCATGGCTGAGATTGCCATTTTTCAAGACGATGCTTTCAGCGTTGCAGCCCTGACTGCTGCCATCAATGAGCAGGAGTACGTGCCCGGCCGCCTGGCCGCGCTCGGTCTGTTCCAGGAGGAGGGTGTCACTACCCTCACCGTGCAGATCGAGAAGGACGGCGATACGCTCGCCCTGGTACCGGCCGGTGAGCGCGGCACCTCTGGCCTGGTGGTGGCCGGCAGCAAGCGCAACCTGATCCCGTTCAACACCGTGCACCTGCCGCAACGCTTTGCGATCAAGGCGGACGAGATCCAAGGGATCCGCGCTTTCGGCTCCCTGACCGAGCTGCAGGCTGTGCAGGCGGTAGTGAACAAGCGCCTGGCCAAGGCCCGTAGCCAGCTGGATGCGACCCACGAGTTTCATCGTATGGGGGCAATCAACGGCAAGGTGTTCGACGCCGACGGGACCTCGGTGTTGCTGGACATTTACAAGGTCTTCGGTGTGCAGCAGCAGAAGCTGTCGATGGGGCTCAATGACCCGGAGGCGAATGTCCAGGGGCAGTGTGTGGATGCCCTCGACATGCAGGAGGACGCGCTCGGCAATGTCACCACCACTGGTGCTCGCGCCTTCTGCGGTAAGACGTTCTGGAAGAAGCTGATCGCGCACAAGTCGGTAGTCGATACCTACAAGGGCAGCCAACAGGCCGCAGCCTTGCGCGGTGATGGGCGTGAGTCGTTCGAGTTTGGTGGCATCAGCTGGGAGCGTTACCGCGGCAAGGTAGGCGGTGTTGCGTTCGTTGCCGACGACGAAGCCCGCCTGGTGCCGGAGGGTGTATCGGAACTGTTCCTCTCGGTTTATGCACCTGCTGACTACATCGAGACTGTTAACACCGAGGGGCTGCCGTACTACAGCAAGCTTGAGGAGATGTCGTTCGGGAAGGGGGTCGCTGGCGAGGCCCAGTCCAACCCGCTGCATCTCTGCACCCGGCCCCGTGCCGTCATCCGCCTGACTCTCTGATCATGGCCTTCCGGGACCTGATCGACGAAGTGGACGACACGGTGTTCGAAGTCCTGGGCGACACTGCGCTCATCGAGGGCCGCGAGGTGCTGGGGATGTTCTCGGCGCCCTGGCTGCAGCCCAAGATGGGCCGCATCACCACGGCCCTGCGCGAGCCGCACCTGGTCATTCGTGTCGCGGACAATGCGGGCGTTCAGATCCGGCAGAAGGTCGAGATCGATCTGCCGGAGGAGGATGGTGGCGGCAGCTACACCATCACCAGCATCGAGCCTGGTGGTGATGGCCTGGTCAGCCTTGTGCTGAGGAAGGCGCCATGAGCGTTGGCAGCTATCACAAGGTGTCTTCCAGCACCGGCATGATCACCCTGCAGGCAGTGCCTCAGCAGGTCGCCCAGTTCGATGAGTTCGCGGCGCTGGCCCCCAAGGCCATCGCCAATGCTCAGCGGCGGGCGATCAACAAGACACTGCGCTGGCTGCGTACCCACGTGGGCAGGGCGGTCGCCGTGCAGGAGCGAATCGCTGTGGCCTCAGTGCGGCAGCGTCTGCGTGCCTACCCAGTCGGTGGCGACGGGCGCGGCAAGCTGTGGTTCGGCCTTGATCCGATCGCGGCGAGTCGCGCCGGCCGGCCACGGCAAACCCGCAATGGGGTCTCGGTGGCAGGGCGGCGCTATCAGGGGGCGTTCTTCAAGGCCGTCTACGGGAGCAACCCCGACATCTGGATCCGTACGGCCAGCAAGCACTTCAAGGCGAGCGACTACCCGGCCAGCGAGGTGTCGGGGAAGGGCGGTGCCAGCTCGGGCTGGATCGCTGAGAACGGCAGCCGCTTCCCGCTGGCCAAGGCCATGATCTCGCTTAAGGACGTCAAGCCGCATTTCGAGGCCTGGACCGCGAAGGCACACCAGCGCCTGCTGGAGGTGATGAGGCAGGAGCTCAACTACGAGCTGCAGAAACTGTTGGGGAGGGTTGGAAATGGCTGAGGATCCGATTCCCCTCGAGCGCTTGTATGCAGCGATCGAGGAGCATATCGCGCGGACGCTGCCTGCGCTGGAGTACGTGGGCACCATGCCTGACCGGCTCGAGCGTATCGCAATGCCCGCCGTGGTGATTGAAGTGGTGGAGTGGGAGCCCGGCCCGGACCCTGGTACTGGCGAAGTCGGGGTGGAGGCGCGCTTCGAGGCCCGTGTGATTATCGCGGGCGAGGAAGACAACGCCCTTAAGATTGCCGCTTTCTCGGCGGCACAGTTGACCGTCCTGTTGAGAATGCAGACGTGGGGGATTGAGGTCGACCATGCCAAGTTCGTTCGGGCTGCTCAGGACTGGACGCGGCCAGAGCTGGATGGCTACGCCGTCTGGCTCGTCGAGTGGACCCAAATCATCTACCTCGGCCAGGAAGAGTGGCCCTGGCCCATACAGCCGCCTGGCACCCTGGTGCTGAAGGTCGGCCCGGACGCTGAGCCCGTTAGCCCGGAGGGTCTGTCATGAGCTATGCATCTGCCATGCACGACCGGATGCTGGCCAGCTTGGTGATCCCGTGCCGAGTAGTCGCCGTCGATCTCGCCGCCGCCATGGTCCGGGTCTCGGACGGCACCGGTTGGACCAGCGCCTGGGTGCGCTGGCACAGCCAAGCCGCGGGCAAGGCGCGGCACTGGCGCGCGCCGAGCCTGGACGAGCAGGGCGCGCTGATCAGCCCCAGCGGCGAGCCCGCCCAGGGCACGTTCGTGCCAGGTCTCTACGGCAATGCCGGCGCCCAGCCGGACAACCGCGACCACGTCGAGGTCTGGCGTTTCGATGACGGTGGTTCTCTGGTCTACGACTGGCAAGCCAAGAGCTACACCGTCCAGCTGCCGAGCGGCACGGTAACAGTGCAGGTCGGGGCGACCCAGGCGGTGCTGACAGACGACGCCATCACGGCCCAGGCCGGTAGCATCACCGCCAAGGCCGACAGCATTTCCGCCGAGGCCAGCACGATCACGCTGACCGGCGCTGTCACGATCAACGGGCCACTGACGGTCACCGGAGACATCAACGGCGGTGGCCGGATCATCGACACCGCCGGCAACACGGCAAACCACAAACATTGACCAGAGCCCGCCAAGCGCGGGCTTTTTCATGCCTGGAGGAAACCATGGCCAGAACACAGCAAGCGCTTGATGAGGGCAACGAAGCAGCGCCGGTACCGCGCGGGCCGGTGACCTTCATCGACCAGGAGTACACCCGCCGCAAGTTGATCCTGCCTGACTGGGTTGAAGTTGAAGTGGTGCAGGGCAAGGTGACGATCAGCGGCGATGACGCGGTGGGCCTGGCGTACATGCGCAACCGCTCCGACTTCAAAGAGGCCTGATCATGATCGGCATGGATCGTCGAACGGGTCTGCCGGTTGCCGGCGTTGCGCACCTGCGGCAGTCCATCGAGGACATCCTCGGCACCACGGTCGGCAGCCGCCGTATGCGGCCCGAGTATGGCTGCCAGCTGCGGCGCTACGTCGATCTGCCGGTCAACGATGGCTGGAAGAGCGCTGTGCAGGCCGAGGTGGCGCGCGCCCTGGGCCGTTGGGAGCCGCGGCTGCGGCTTGAGCGTGTGCGGGTGCTGGCGGTGGTTGGCGGCAAGATCGATCTGCAGTTGACCGGTGAGTACCTGGGCGACAGCGCGGTGTTGGAGGTGAGTGTATGAGCGCAGTGGATTTGTCGCAGTTGCCGGCGCCCCAGGTGCTGGAAAGCCTCGATTTTGAGGGGATCTACGGTGAAGAGCTGCAGCGCTTCCGGGCGTACATGGGCGACAAGTGGGATGCGTTGCTCGAGAGTGATCCAATCACGAAGTTGCTCGAGCTGGGCGCGTACCGCCGCATGCAGAACAGGGCGCGGGTCAACGATGCTGCAAAGGCGTTGCTGCTGGCTTATGCGACTGGCGCCGACCTGGATCACCTGGCGGCCAATGTGAACTTGCAGCGCCTTGTCGTGCAGGCCCAAGACCTGGATGCGGTCCCTCCGGTAGAGCGGGTCATGGAGGCAGACGATGCGTTACGCGAACGGGTGCAGCTGGTCTACGAGGGGCTGAGCACGGCGGGGCCGCGAAACAGCTACATCCTGCATGCGCGCAATGCCTCTGGGCGCGTCGCTGACGCCACTGCGGAAAGCCCGGCCCCGGCCGAGGTCGTTGTCACGGTCCTAGACTTGGAAGGGAACGGGCAGCCATCCGCCGATCTGCTGGAAACGGTGCGGTTGCACTTGAACGACGATGACGTGCGGCCGGTCGCGGATCGGCTCACCGTCCAGGGCGCGCAGATCCTCCTGTACCGGGTCACCGCGATTGTCTACATGTCGGGCACGGGGCCTGAGAACGAAGCCGTCTTGGCCGAGTGCAGGGCTCGCTTGGCTGCCTGGGTGAACCCCCGGCGTCGGCTGGGCCTGGAGGTGGCGCGCTCGGGAGTAGACGCCCAGTTGCACATTGCCGGCGTCAGCCGGGTGGAACTGGTGGGCTGGTCTGATATTCGACCCACCAAAGCCGAGGCAGCTTGGTGCGAGGACATCAGCGTTACCCGCGGTGAGTCACCATGAAAAGCCTCCTCCCGGTGAACAGCACCCCGCTGGAGCGCGCTGTGGAAGTGGCCACGGACGAGGTAATCGATGTGCCGCTGCGCACGCTCTACAACCCCGATACCTGTCCGGCCCATTTGCTGTACCAGCTGGCTTGGGCCTGGTCCGTGGATCGCTGGGACGATAGTTGGTCCGACGAGGTCAAGCGCTCGGTCATTCGCTCATCGTTCTTCGTGCATGCCCACAAGGGCACGCTGGGGGCGTTGCGGCGGGTGGTCGAGCCGTTTGGCTATCTCATCGAGATCGTTGAGTGGTTTCGCATGGCGCCGCGGGGCGTGCGCGGGACGTTCTCGCTAAAAGTCGGTGTCTCGAACGGAGGCATCAGCGATGAAACCTATCGCGAATTGTCTGCGTTGCTCGATGACGCCAAGCCGGTGAGCCGCCACATGATCGGGCTCGAGATCAGCATGGAGACGCGGGGGGCCATCTACATCGGTTATGGCCTTAACGAAGGGGACCAACTCGACGTGTACCCGCCAGCGCTACTGGATATCGAGGTTACCGGCGCGGTCGGGCGCGGCGGCCGCGATCACACTATTGACTCCCTGGATATTTCTTATGGTTGATCAGAGCTCACAGTTTTACGCCATCCTCACCAACGTGGGGGCGGCCAAGCAGGCCAACGCGGATGCCCTCGGGATTCCGTGGAAGATCACGCAGATGGGCGTGGGGGATGCGAACAACACCGACCCCACGCCTAATGCCTCCCAGACCCGCCTGATCAACGAGTGGCGTCGCGCGCCGCTGAACCAGTTGAAGGTGGACGACAACAACGCGGCAATCATCGTGGCCGAGCAGATCATCCCGGCCGATGTCGGTGGTCGCTGGATTCGGGAAATCGCGCTGTATGACGCAGACGGCGACATGATCGCAGTTGCCAACTGCCCACCGACCTACAAGCCACTGCTGAGCCAGGGCTCGGGTCGGACCCAGGTTGTGCGCATGAACCTGATCGTCAGCAGCGCCAGTAATGTGCAGTTGAAGATTGACCCGGCGGTTGTACTCGCGACAAGAGAGTACGTTGATACCGTGGTGATTGAGGCGCTTTCGAAACTCGACTACAAACACTCGGTGTTGGTGGCCACCACGCAGAACATCGTGCTCAGTGGCATCCAGACCATCGACGGTGAGTTGTTGCCGGACGGTGCTCGGGTGCTGGTAAAAGATCAGAACCAGGGCAAGGACAACGGTATCTACATCGTGCTCGCATCGGGTGCATGGAAGCGCGCGCCGGATGCAGATGCCAGTGCCGAGGTGACGCCAGGCCTGTTCGTCAGTGTTGAAAAGGGAACAGCTAACGGCGACAGCTGTTGGCAACTTGTGACGGACGCACCGATTGTCCTGGGCACCACTGCCCTGGTCTTTGAAATGGTCGCAGGCCGTACAGGTGTCAATGCGGGTACTTACAGGGCCGTGACGGTCGATAAATATGGCCGGGTTGTCGGCGGCACCAATCCGACAAGCCTGAGCGAGTACGGTATCGCAACTGCCACCAAGGACCAGGCCGAGGCGGGGGCGGACGATGCCGCTCCTATGACTGCGCTTCGCGTACTACAGGCCATCGCGAAATTCGTCGTCCAGGCGACCGAGACTGTGCGGGGCATCGCGAAAATTGCCACGTCTTTACAAGTGGCTACCGGTACCGACGATGCGACATTTGTCACGCCCAAAAAGCTCAGGGGTGCAGGTCTGGGGCTAAGCGGTATTCGAACGGAGGATCTGAGCGGCGCGAATGTGACATTGGCTGCGGCTGATGCGGGGGCGCTGGTGGTTTTCGGTGGAACCGGAGGCGGCTCGCTTACGCTACCGAAAGCCAGCACGGTGCGCGCTGGTGCGTCTATTACTATCCACGCTGCCAGCGCCGTGTTCGGCACTAATACGTTGAAGGTTGTAGCTGGCGACACGTTGTCGGGAATGCTGCAATTTATGGCGCCTGCCGGAGTGATGCGCAGTGGCGACTCTGTCGTTTGCACATCGGATGGGACCTCAAACTGGGTTATCTCGGTTGACTGTACATACAACTATGTTGCGCAGGCGGTAGCGCAGTTGTTTACTAGTGGGCAGTCGTTAGTTCAGGTGGCCGGGTATCAAAAGTTGCCGGGCGGTTTGATTGAACAGTGGGGTATATATAGCTATACAGCTGCTGGAACCCAGGCGCTTTCTATCCCGTTGCCAATCGCTTTTCCCAATGAGATGTTATCGGCCATGGTTACCACGCCTTCTCGGCTGAATAACACGGCGGTAGGCGCCGATCCCGTGTACACATCAACGAAGTCTACTCTTTCGTTTTCGTCCATCACTAACAACGGTTCTGGGCCAATGACGATTTTCTACATGGCCAAGGGGCATTAACTTGACTATTTTTTTCAGCAGGTCCGAACAGACGTTTTACGACGATGAAATTAACTTAGTGTTACCTGATGATGCGGAGGAAATTAGCGCGGCAGAACATGCGGGGATTTTTGCTGGTGTGGCCGTTGGCAAGGCGATCGATTACAGCGGACTTAGGCCCATGCTGGTCGATGTTCCTCCACCAACGGCAGAGCAATATCGCGAAACAGCATTTGCCCAGCGTGACAAGGCGTTGAGCGTCGCGGCGCTGCGTATTGCGCCGTTGGAAGACGCTGTAGAACTGGGCAAGGCAACGGAGGAAACCCGTGCAAGCCTGATCAAATGGAAGCAATACCGTATTTCTCTGAATGAGATCGAGCATCAGGCGGGTTTCCCTGAGGAAATTCAGTGGCCTCTAGCGCCTGATGAAGCCCCCGTCGAATAACGCCCCGCACTGACGGGGCGTTTTCTTTTCTGCTGTATCAATGGCCTCGCACTGCGGGGCCTTTTCGTCTCTGGAGACTTTGCATGAGTGGATTCTTTCACGGCGTTACCGTGACCAACGTCGACACCGGGGCGCGCAGCATCGCGCTGCCGTCGTCCTCGATCATCGGTCTGGTCGACACCTTCACCGAAGGCCCAGGCGCCACGGCCAAGGCCAATGACCTGGTGCTGATCACCAGCGAGCGCGAGGCGGTCGCCGCGTTCGGCGAAGGCGCGGCGATCACCAAGGCCTGCCGTGCCATCTACACCCGTGCCAAGGCCGTCATCGTCGCGTGCGGCGTGGCCAAGCTCGAGGATGCTGCTGAACAGACATCGGCGATCATCGGCGGTACCAAGGCAGACGGCCATCGCACCGGCCTGCAGGCGCTGCTCGACGGCAAGAGCCGCTTCAACGCCCAGCCGCGGCTGCTGGTGACGCCCAAGCACAGCGCTACCCAGGCAGTCGGCACCGCGCTGGTGGCCCTGGCCGACAAGCTGCGCGGTATCGCCATCATCGACGGGCCGAACACTACTGACGAAGCGGCCACCGCTTATGCCGGGGAGTTCGGCGCCAAGCGCGCATTCCTGGTCGACCCCGGTGTGCGGTTCTGGGACACCGATGCGAGCAGCACAGTGGACGCCCCCAGCTCGGCCTGGGTCGCCGGCCTGTTCGCGTGGACGGACAGCGAGTACGGCTTCTGGGCCTCGCCGTCGAACAAGGAGTTCGTCGGCATCACCGGCACCTCGCGGCCGATCGAGTTTCTCGACGGCGACGAGACCTGCCGTGCCAACCTGCTGAACAACGCCAATATCGCCACGATCATCCGCGACGACGGCTACCGCTTGTGGGGCAACCGCACGCTGTCGAGCGATCCGAAGTGGGCGTTCGTCACCCGCGTGCGGACCATGGACATCGTCATGGACGCGATCCTCTACGGCCACAAGTGGGCGGTCGACCGTTCCATCACCGCCACCTACGTCAAGGACGTCACCGAAGGCTTGCAGGCCTTCATGCGCGACCTGAAGAACCAGGGCGCGATCATCAACTTCGAGGTCTTCGCCGACCCGGAACTGAACACCGCCAGCCAGCTCGAGCAGGGCAAGGTGTACTGGAACATCCGCTTCACCGATGTCCCGCCGGCTGAAAACCCCAACTTCCGTGTCGAGGTCACCAACCAGTGGTTGACCGAAGTCCTCGACGGCAACGCATAAGGAGCAACCTGCATGGCGATGATCCCCGAAACACTGGCCAACCTAAACCTGTTCGTCGACGGCGTCAGTTTCCAGGGCGACGTGCCCAGCCTGACCTTGCCCAAACTCACCCTCAAGATGGAGGAGCACCGTCCTGGCGGCATGGACATGCCGATCGAGATGGAGCAGGGCATGGAGAAGCAGGAGGCCGGCTTCACCACCACGGGTGTACGGCGCGAGTCGCTAAAGTTCTTCGGCCTGGCTGACGGTACCGCCTTCAACGGCACCTTCCGCGGTGCGTTCAAGGGTCTCAAGGGCCGCATTACGCCAGTCGTGGTGACCTTGCGCGGCGCGCTGAAGGAAGTCGACATGGGCGACTGGAAGCCGGGCGACAAGGCCGAGATCAAGCACAACGTCGCGGTGACCTACTACAAGCTCGAGGTCGACGGCCGCCTGGTCTACGAGATCGATGCCCTGGGCATGAAGCGCGTGATCGACGGCGTCGACCAGCTCGCCGCTCAACGCCAGGCCCTGGGCCTGTAACCCCTCACTGAAAAGGACAACACCTCATGAGCAAGAAGATTCCCGCGTACCTGCAGGTTGAAGCCGATCGCGTCATCGTCCAGTTGAGCCGCCCCTCGGAGTGCAACGGCATTCAGGTCGACAAGCTGTCGCTGCGTGCGCCGACCGTGCGTGATATCCGCACCGCCCAGGGCACGTCGGATGGCGACGATGAACAGCGCGAGCTGAACCTGTTCGCCTCGCTGGCCGAGGTCGGTGTGAAGGATCTCGAGAGCCTGACGCTGAAGGACTACACGCGCCTGCAGGCCGGCTATTTTCGTCTGGTGCAAGACGACGGGGTTTGACCCCCGCGCTCAGAAACGGCTGGCCAAACGGCTGGCCAAGGAGCTGGGTTTCTCGGCGGCCGAGATCTCGGTGATGTCGTGGATGGACATCGTTTGGTGGCTCACGGATTGAGCCTGCAGGAGGGTAGCGCATGGCAAAGCTGGCGATCGCCCTGGAAATCGGCGGCGCCGTTGCTGCATCGCTTGGTGCGGCATTCGGCACGGCCAAGGGGCATATCAAGAAGCTCGAGGAGAGTGGCAGTCGCGCGAAGGTGTTGAAGAACACCATCGGCGAAACGATCAAGCTCAAGGAAGAATGGAAGAAAGCGCACGATAGCGGCTCGGCGGCTGCATCCGGGCTGCTGCGGCGGCTCGAGGGCAACCTCGATGCGCTGAAGAAACAGGGCGTCGAGGTCGGCCGGCTGTCGAAGGAATACCAGCGCCTGGGGCGTGAAGCGAAAGCTGCAGATCTGCAGCAGAAAGGCCGGCAGCAGATCAGCTCGGGTCAGTCGTTGCTCAAGCCCACCCTGGCCGCGACGGCAGTCGGGGTCGGCATGGCGGCGATCCCGACGAAGATCAGCGCAGGCTACCAGGCTGTGATCCGTGACATCGCGATCAAGGCGGATGTGGCGAACAAACCCGAGGAAGCGCAGCTTACACGGACGGTGATCGACACGGCCAAGGACACCGGCATGTCGCGCAACGACGTTGCCGACCTGGTCAACCAGCTCGTCGGTGCCGGTATGGAACTGGACAAGGCGCTGGCTTACGCGCCCACGGCGGCAAAGTTTGCGGTCGGGCAGGGGGCCAGCGGTGTCGACACCGCGTCGATGATCATGGCGCTGCAGCAGAACGCCAAGATCACGGACCCTAAGGTGATGGAGCAGGCGCTTGAGGCGATCGCCTACCAAGGTCAGGCAGGCAGCTTCGAGGCCAGCGACATGGCGCGCTGGTTCCCGCAACTGCTGGCCAGCATGGAAAAGAACGGCAGTACCGGCCTGGATGCGGTGACGTCGCTTGGCTCGATGCTGCAGGTGCAGATGAAGACCGCCGGCAGCTCGGATGAAGCGGCGAACAACTTCAAGAACTGGGTCGAGAAGATCGGTGCCGGTGATGTGGTCAAAGCCTACAAGGATGCGGGTATTGACTACCAGGCCTCGCTGAACACCGGTATTCAAAAGGGTATGTCGACGATCGAGTCGTCGATGGCCCTGGCTATGAAGTACGTCGAAGCCACGGACCCGGCCAAAGCCAAGAAGATCAAGGATGCCCAGGCGGGGATCAGCAAGGAAGCCGACCCGGTCAAGGCTAAGGCCGCGCTGGATGCCCTGGAGAAAACCCTGCGTACCGGCGACTTGTTCGCCGATATGCAGGTCAAGGCCGCACTCACGGCGTATTCGCAGAACCGCGACCTTTACACCCAACTGAAGAACGACTCGACCAAGGCCACCGGGATTCTGGACAAGAACCTGGCCGAACGCCGCGAGACGTCCTCGCAGATCTGGGCCGAGACGCTGCAGTCGATCGATGACGGCATGCGCAGTGTCGGTGACGCGATACGCCCGGTGACCGACAGGATCGGCCAGGGCATTACCTTCGTTGCCCGCAAGTTGACGGTGCTGTCGGACAAGCTCCCTGGCCTGGTAATAGGCATTACAGGTATCGCTGCTGGCATCAGTGCACTGCTGGCTGTCTACAGCACCGCGAAGATCGGCAAGGGCGTCCTGAACGTTATGCGTGGCCGTCGCATGGGGCGCGGTGGTGGTGCCGATGACGTCCCCGAGACCGGCAGCAAGGTCGTCGATGCCGGCCTGGGTGTGCTGGGCAAGGTGTTCGGCGGTGCCGCGGCGAATGATGCCGGCGGCGGTCTGGGTAGCGAGCCTCAGCGGGTGTTTGTCGTCAACGCCAAGGACCTCGGCGGGTTCGGTACCTCATCCGCCGTTGGCGAACCGGGTGGCCGGCGCCGACGGCGGCAGCAGCGTAAGGGGCGTGGCGGGCCTGGGCCACGTCCGTCCGCTCCAACGGGTGCAGTCGGGCGAGTGGCGCGCGCGGGTGCCGCGACTGGGGTGGCCTCGGCGTCGGCGGTTTCCGATGTTGGCCGGATGGGACGAATGCTGGGGGCGGTCGGCAAGGTGTCGAAGGTGGTCGCCAAGTTGCCTGGTGGGAAAGTCCTTGATGCCGGCATGACCGTGATCGACACGGCCATGAACGCGAAAACGCAGGACGAGAAGGCCGAGGGCTACGGCAGTGCGGCGGGCGGTTTGGCCGGCGCTCTGGCGGGCGGTGCTGCCGGTGCGGCGATTGGGTCTGTTGTGCCGATCATCGGTACCGCCATCGGCGGGGCCATTGGTGCCGCCATCGGCGGCATGGGCGGCGAGGGCCTCGGCGGTTGGCTGGGCAAGAAACTGTTCGGCGATGACGAACAGCTGGCCAAGGCCGACAAGGACAAGGCAGCACCAGGTGATGTTGCGCGGTCGATCGCCGCGGCGTCTCCCGCTCCTACGGCACCCGTTGTCGCCCAGGCGCTCGAGCAGGCCAAGCCCAAGACGGACCCGCCCAAGGTCGACCAGCAGTTCTCGTACATGCCCAACATGCCGATCACCGTGCAAGGCGACGTCAAGGACCCTCAGCAGGTGTTCCGCTCGCTCGAGGGGATGATTCGCAACAGCTGGGAAACCTGGTCGCGGGAAAGCCTCGCACGGCAAGCCGCGGGTCAGCTCTTCGATGAGCCTCACGTTTAAGGAGGTGCCATGGCCTACATGGAATCCATGCAATCAACGCTTTCGTCGTTGATCGCTGCGGGGGAGGCTGGCCGCACCAGCCTTGATGGAATGCTTGGGCCGCTCAGTGGCGCCGTCAGCGATATGACCGGCGCCGCGAGCGAGCTCGAGGATTTGCCCGTCCTTGGCCCGGCCCTCGGCCAGCGGCTGCAGCGCATGATGCGCGGGATCAACGCCGCACAGTCAACGGTGGGCCAGGTCGCGTCCACCTACAGTCGTGTGGTGAGCGGCGCCGCGGCGGTGCAAGACCGTCTCGGCTCGCTCAAGGAGCAGGCTGGCAAGGCCGCAGCGGCGATCAACCGCATCGCCGGCCAAGCCAGCCCAGCGCTGGCGAACATCCTGCCGACCGGCGCGCTGGGTCCGTTGGCGACGCCTGCAGCTGAGGCCGTGAAGCCGTTCCCGCACCTGCTGATTTTGCAGCCGCTCGATGCCAAGCTGCAGCCGTACTACTTTAACCTGGATACGGCGGCCTTCGACGAGCTGCGGCGACAGACGTCGGCGCGCTGGGCCGGTCAGGAACGCCTGACGCGCACCATTGCGCAGCAGGCGGTGGGGCAGGGTGATGACAAGTTGACGCTCAAGGGGGTGATCTTCACCAGCCGAAGCGGCATCAAGCAACTGGATGCCTTGCGCACGATAGTCCGCCGCCTGCAGCCGGTTAGCCTGGTCACCGGTTACGGCGACGTGCTCGGCACCTGGTGCTTGACCAGTGTGGACGAGGAGCAGGGCGCGCTGCTGGCCGGCGGCATACCACGCAAGCAAGGTTTCTCACTGGAGTTCGTCGCGTATGGCAACGACATGCAGAACGTCTGACGGGGATCTGCTCGATGCGCTGTGTTACCAGCATTACGGCCACCTCAACGGCACCGTAGAACTGGTGTTCGCGCAGAACCCAGGGCTGGCCGATGAGCCACAGCCCTACCGCGCCGGGGTAGTGATCGTGCTGCCTGAGCTGCCAACGCCGTCGATCGAGACGGTAGAGCTGTGGACCTGATTCATTGCGACATAACGAGCCCCGCCCAGTGCGGGGCTTTTCATTTCTGGAGGGGCTATGCAGCCTACGTTTCGTATCGTTGCTGACGGCAACGACATCACGCGGTTGATCAACGACCGCTTGCTGCTGCTGAGAACCACCGACAAGCCCGGTATGGACTCCGACGAGTTCGAGCTGCGGATCGATGATCGGGACGCCGCAGTGTCATTGCCCGCGCGGGGCGCCGGCATCGAGATCTTCCTCGGCTACGCCGGCCAGGCGCTGGCACGGCTTGGCCGCTATACCGTCGACGAGATCGAGGTCTCCGGCCCGCCGAGCACCATCGTCATCAGGGGCAAGGCCAGCGATATGCGTGGTAGCGGCAAGACGATCCGCAGCGGCAGCTGGGAGGCAGTACCGCTGTCGCAGATCGTGCGCGACATCGCGGCGCGCAACGGCTGGGCACCGGTTTGCCCAGTGCAGACGAAGGTGGATCGGGTCGACCAACGCAACGAGTCGGACTTCAACTTCATCACGCGGCTGGCCAAGCAGTATGACTGCACCGCGAAAGTCGGTGACGGCAAGCTGCTGGTCATGCCGCGCGAAGCCAGTTTAAGTGCCAGCGGTAAGGCGTTCGGCGCCATCACCATCACCCCGGCGGATCTCAGCCGTTGGCAGTTTCGCCTTGGCGACCGCAACGCGCAGAAGGCGGTGAAGACCACGCATCAGGACAAGAAGACCGGAAAGCTCGCGGTGGTCGAGCTGGGTAACGATGACGCACCCTCCGGCCTGCCAGGCGTGCACACCGACCGGCACATCTACCCCAACAAATCGGCTGCCCAGCAGGCGGCAAAAGCCAAGCTCGCAGCGTTCAACCGCAGCACGGCCGGCGTGCGCCTGCAGATGCCCGGGCGAACCGATCTCTTCGCTGAAAGGTTGATCAACGCCCAGGGCTTCAAGGTTGGGCTAGACGGCCAGTACCTGGTCGACAGTGTCGAGCAGACATTCGATGCCGGTGGTTGGTCCACCGCCGTTGAGTGCAACGGCGGCAAGAAGGGCAAGGCGAAAGCCAAGGGCAAGAAAAAGAAAGCCAAACAGCCACTGAAGGTGGTCGACGTTAAACCGGCCTGAATGGCCAGCTCAGGAGATTCAAGATGACTGTCACCCTCAAGCAGCTGCAGCAGATCCTCCCCAGCGCCGGCACTCAAGCCGGCGTTTTTCTTCCCGCGCTGAATGCCGCGATGGTGAAGTGGGGCATCGTCACCCCGCTGCGTAAGCGTGCCTTCCTCGCCCAGGTCGGACATGAATCGGGCCAATTGCGCTACGTCCGCGAACTGGGTAGCGACCAATACCTGGCCAAGTACGACACCGGCAAGCTCGCTGCCCGCTTGGGCAACACACCCGAGGCCGACGGTGATGGCCAGCGGTACCGCGGCCGGGGCCTGATCCAGGTGACTGGCCATGACAATTACCAGCGCTGCGGCGAGGCCCTGGGCCTGGATCTGCTCAAGCACCCGGAGCTGCTCGAGCGCCCCGAGCATGCCGCGGACTCGGCGGGGTGGTTCTGGCACCAGGCTGGCCTTAATTCGCTGGCCGACAAGGGGCCGGCGTCGTTCGAGGCGATCACGCGCCGTATCAACGGCGGCCTGAATGGCCTGGAGGATCGCTTGGTGATCTACAAGCGCGCCGAGCAGGTGCTGATCTGATGTCGCTCGGTGGGCGGTGGGTGCTGCTGTCGTTTCTGTTCGGCGCTGCGGTGGGTGCGCGTCTCGCCTGGGAGTGGCAGGCCGACGAGCTGGAGAAGCAAGCAGCGGGGTATGAGCGACAGCTTGCCCAGCAGGACCAGGCGCACGGCCGTGAGCGAGAAGCCGCTGCCGGCGCTGCCCTTGATCAGCTGCAGATCCAGCAGGCGGCCCGGCGAGATCTGGAAGATCGCCTGCAGCTGCAGGACAAAACACACTGGAAGGAGATGAACGATGCCCAACAAGCTCAGGCTCGCCTGCGCGACCGGCTTGCTACTGCTGATCTGCGGTTGTCAGTCCTGGTCGACGCCGGATCCGTTGCCGCCCAGGGTTGTGGCGGTGGGGGGCGAGCGCCCGCCGGCACCGGAGGCGTGGTGGATGGAGCCCTACGCGCCCAACTTGACCCGGCGCATGCTCGACGAATTGTCGCCATCACCGACGAAGGCGATCGAGGATTGATCGCGCTCAAGGCCTGTCAGGCCTACGTGCGCGAAGTCACGAAGTAGTAAAGAGGCGAGCCGGGCGGATGCGCCAACATCCAGCCCGGCCCGCCGAACCCGCAGACCCTTCCTGCAAGTCCAGCCGTGGCCCCTGCCTTGTGCACAAAGCGCGGCGAGCCTAACACCTGTTTATTCATACAGTAAAGACTTGCACACCTATGACCTTTCCAATCATCCCCTGGATGGGTGGCAAACGCCGCCTGGCCGACCGCTTGATCCCCCTCTTTCCCCCTCATGAATGCTATGTCGAAGTCTTCGCAGGCGGTGCCGCGTTGTACTTCATGCGCCCTCAGGCTGCACCGGTTGAGGTGCTCAACGATCTCAACGGCGATCTAGTGACGCTCTACAGGGTGGTGCAGAACCACCTCGAGGAGTTCGTCCGCCAGTTCAAGTGGGCGCTCAGCTCCCGCCAGATCTTCGAGTGGCAGAAGATGACCCGCCCTGAGACGCTCACGGACATCCAGCGCGCCGCGCGGTTCTTCTACCTGCAGCAGCACGCCTTTGGCGGCAAGGTCACAGGGCAGACGTTCGGTACCGCCACCACGGGGCCGGCTATCAATCTGCTGCGCATCGAGGAGAACCTCTCGGCCGCATGGCAGCGCCTGGCCGGCACCTACGTCGAAAACCTCTCCTGGCAGGATTGCGCCGAGCGCTACGACCGAGCGCACACGTTCTTCTACATGGACCCGCCTTACTGGCAGACCGCCGGCTACGGCGTCGACTTCCCGTTCGAGGAGTACGAGCGGATGGCCGACTTCATGCGCCGCTGCAAGGGCAAGGTGATGGTCAGTATAAATGACCACCCGGACATCCGACGGGCGTTCGATGGGTTCCACACGGAGCGCCTGGATATCCGCTACACCACGGCGAATCAGCGGTACGGCCAGGCGGACTTGACTGGCGAGCTGGTGATCCTGAATTGGGAGCCGGCGCAGTTGGGGCAGCTCTTCTAAGTGAACCGGTGGTCACCGCTCATCGCCGGGTGCTTCGGTCGCACTATACTGGTCGTTCCCTGCTGCCAGGAGGAACGCGATCGTGAAGCACGTGAGCGATGAGGTGGTGGCTGTTGGTGAGCCGATCATACGTTCAGCGCTGGAGGCCTTGCATGCTTACCACGACGCAAAGGATGGCGGTGCTACGGCCGGAGAGATAGAGCGTTTGCGGCGAGCGGCGGATTTAGCGTGCCACGCTGTGTCGGAGTTCCAGAAAGCGGCCAAGAGCCTCTGATCCACCACTGAGCCGGTCATCTCCGCGAAGCGTCCTATAATGCGCTGGTCAAACCATCAGGATAGAGCTGTGAAGCGAACCATCGAAGGAATGATAAGTGCGGGCGAGCCGCTGATTCGCGAGGCTATCGCGGCTTTGCGCACCTACCACAACGCCGAAGCTACCGGCGCTCCGGCTGAAGAGGTAGCCCGCCTCCGGCTCATCGCTGAATCAGCGTTCCAGGCTGTTACCGACTACGAGCTTTACTCGCTTGGACACCAGCCTCTGGTCCGTCACTGAGCGGGCTCTATCAAATGTGGGCCCTGGTTCCGCACGTTGCCCACGGCGGTGCCCACGCGATACCACTCGAAAGCCTCGGCCGGCTCCCCCAGGTTCAGCACAATCTGTTCGGCATGCTCGCTGGGCATGCCGGCCGCGACCCACTCGATTGCTAGATCAGGCGGCAGCACTACTGGCCGGCGGTCGTGCACGTCGACCAGCCCGCCCTGGGCATCGGCGGTGATGATCACGAACCCGTCGTGTTCGTTCCCGGTGAACTGGCCAATGGAGGCGCACAGGGCGGGGCGCTGATCACGTCGGCGGATGTAGTAGGGCTGTTTCTTCGGCCCGCCTTCATCAACCCATTCGAACCAGCCGTCCACCGGCGTAATTGCCCGGTGCGGCCAGATAGCCCTGAAGAAGGGTCCGTGCGCCACCTTTTCGACTCTTGCGTTGATCGGCGCGGCACGGTCGGTCGCCCAGTGTGGCCGCCATCCCCACCTCACCAGGTCCGCGCGCGGGCCTGCATCATCTACCCGAAGCACCGCCACGTTGGTCGTGGGTGCGACGTTGTACCGGCCTAAGGCCTGGTCGCCAACGTTGTTGCGCCAGGCCTCTGACATGCTCAGGGTGTCCACAAAGTCGTGAATTCCGCGGTACTGACTTAGCCTCCCGCACATAAACACCTCGCTCGTTTGTCGGCGACATCGCCTCCGCACGTTGACGGCGGAACATTCTCACAGTTTACTGTATGAATATACAGCTATTCATTTGGGTTGATCTGCCATGACCATCACTTTCCTCGGAACGCCAACAGGCGGTCCTGCGTTGTTGCCGGTATATGCGTTCCGTGTACCGGCGGGTTTTCCTTCGCCGGCGGCGGATCATCTGGAGCGCCATATCTCCCTGGACGAGCTGTTCGACCTGCGTGCCCCGCACGTGTACCTGGTTCAGGTGGAGGGTGACAGCATGCAGGGAGCCGGAATTTACTCCGGCGATCTTCTCATCGTAGACCGCAGCACCGAAGCCGAGCATGGCGATATCGTGATTGCCGCGATCAACGCCGAGCCCGTCTGCAAGCGCCTGTACCGGCGCAATGGGGTGCTGATCCTGCAATCAGAGAATCCCGCCTACCCACCGCGGCACGTCATGGAGGGCGACGACCTGGTCATCTGGGGTGTGGTTCGCTACAGCGTGCGCGATCATGCCCAGTGACCAGGTGTTCGCGCTGATCGACTGCAACTCGTTCTACGCGAGCTGCGAACGCGTGTTCCGGCCGGATCTGGCAAAGACCCCCATCGTGGTGTTGAGCAACAACGACGGTTGTGTGATCGCCAGGTCGTATGATGCAAAGCCCTACGTGAAGATGGGTGAACCCTATTTCCAGGCCAAGGAGAAGCTGCGTCGGCATGGCATCGTGGCGTTCTCGTCCAACTATGCGCTGTATGGCGACATGAGTGAGCGGGTCATGTCGCTGATCGAGTCGATGGTGCCCGCGGCCGAGGTCTACTCGATCGATGAATGCTTCGCTGACCTTACCGGCGTGCAGGGGAGCCTGACCCAGTTCGGCCGGGAGGTGCGTGCCAAGGTGCTGCGCTGTACCGGCATCCCCGTCGGTGTGGGGATCGCCCGCACCAAGACCCTGGCAAAGCTCGCCAACCACACGGCCAAGCGCCTGCAGGCGCATACGGGCGGGGTGGTCGATATCACTGATGACTTCAAGCGCGATTGGGTGCTGCGCAACACTGAGGTGAAGGAGGTCTGGGGCATTGGCCGACGGATGACGGCACACCTCGAGGCGATGGGCATCCGCATGGCCATGGACCTGGCGAAGGCAGATCCGCGGATGTTGCGCGACAAATTCAGCGTGGTGGTGGAGAAGACCGCGCGCGAGCTCGCCGGCACGCCTTGCCTCGAGCTAGATGAGGCTGACCCGCCGAAGCAGGAGATCTGCTGCAGTCGGATGTTTGGCAAGCGGCTGATGGAGTTGGCACCGATCAAGCAGGCGGTGGCCACCTACACGGCGCGAGCGGCGGAGAAGCTGCGCGCCCAGGGATCGGTATGCAAGCGCATGCGGGTCAGCATCCGTACCGGGATGTTCAACCCGGACGAAGCCAAGTATGCCAAGGGCGCCTTGGTCGAGCTGCCATATCCAACCAACGACACGATGCTGCTCACCAGGGCCGCCACCGAAGCGGCGGCGCAGGTCTACCGCTTGGGTTTCCGCTATAGCAAGGCCGAGGTTCTGCTGATGGATCTGCGGCAGCCGGGGGAGTTCAGTGATGATCTGTTCGCAGTGACGCAGCCGGCGGCTTGCGATCGACTGATGTCGATGCTGGACGAAATCAACGGCAAGTACGGCCGAGGAACGATGCGCACGGCCAGCGTCCCCTACACCCCTGACTGGGGGATGCGGCGCGAGATGATGAGTCGTTCGTACACCACGCGGATCGATCAGCTATGGCGAGTCCGGTAGAAGGGCAGCCCAGATCATGGGGCAAAAATGGGCAAGCTGAGCGCCATCCTATGTCCCTCTATGCCCTTTTGGAACTTCGTCAGCGGTTAAAAAAGCGCCCAAGGCTTTTATGTAAGGGCTGGGCGCTTTGTATTCTAAACTCTCCAGCACAATGTCTGACACATGGAGATACTATACTCTGAGGAGGTTGGTGCTGATCAATTATGGGGTTCTTTATCTGGCTGAGTTATTGAGTTTAGTTTTTGAGCCTGCGCCGCCGCTTCGTGTTCAAGTGCAACAGTTGCGATGACTTTTTCCAGAAGGGTGATGTACATTTTTTTTGCTTGCCACTCAGCTATGTTTCCTTCGGCTAGCTGTTGCTTGATGTATTCTAGAGCGGATTGAATGGTGGGGTCTACTTCGTGCCTTTTTAAATATGGCGCTATATTGGTTGCGGTAACCCCCAAGCCAATAAAATGCCATAGTTTCAAGCTAGAGAAGTTTAGAAGTTCGAAAGTTTTTAATATGGGGGAGAAAATTCCAAATATACCATGAAGGACTACTCCTACCAGTATCCCTAGGCTGGTTCCCTTGGGGTTTGACACGAAAAGAATATTTAGCGCTCTGCGAATGAATTCTGTGGTGTTATCTTGATTCATGCTTGGGTTCCCCATGCCTTGCTTGGGGCAATCTCAGGTTCGGGAATTTCAGGAAGAGGAACGATTTTCTTTAGTCCTCCTTGATCGTTGAAGTCATCTTTGTTGGCGTGACTTAGAGCGAAGTGAATAATTTCTCGTGTCTCGAATTCATTTCTCCCATACCAACCTTTACGAATTCGATATTCGATGATTTTGTGATCAAGGAGGATTAATGACCAAAGCCCAGCGGCAAGAATTGTCACATAGCCATTTGATCCAAGACCAAAAAGTTTATCAATACTAAGATCAACCAGAACTGCCGAGAAAAGAAAGAGGAGGATCAATGAAGATTTTTGCATTTTTTCGATTAACATTAATCCAACAATGGTATTGGATTTTGCTTGGGCTTCACTTGTTGTGCTATCCCCCTCAAGTAATTGAATGACAGTCTTCGCTAGGCTCAGGTTGAAAGCAAAGAAAGGGAGGAAAAATATTGCTGATACGGCTCCCGACCTTAAGAAAAATTCTTTGTATAACTTAAAAATTTCTTTGTTGTTTTCGGGGTTTAACAGTTTTAAAAAAAGATTTTCATTCTCCTCGCTTCTTGATGCGCGTACATAAGCGAAGATTGCCGTGACGATTAAAATAAAAGACAATAATATGGTCATTGCGCTAGCAGAGAAAAAGTCATCCATAATTTCCCTCGGAGGTTGTTCGTCTAGTTGGGGAGGAAGGGCAGATTGCCATGTCTTCTCTTTGATTGAAAGGGCGTTACAGAAACGCAAAACTGCTGATTGCCACGGTGTTCGAACCAAGACGTAAAGCCGAATGCCGAGTATTGACAGCTCGAAGACTATCTCGCTAAAAAGAGGGAAGGTTAGTGGAGAATATAGTATATATTCTGTGTCGTTAGGCAACCCAAAGGCCATCCTGATCTTCACCGCATTCCTGCCGCAGTTCGTCGCGGTGGGCAGCACCGTCCCGGTCGGCGAGCAGTTCCTGCAACTGGGCGCGTTGTTCCTACTGCTGGAGTGGGCGGCCATTGCCATCTATGCCGGGCTCGGGGCCTACCTGCAACGCTGGTTCGAGCGGCCCGGGCCGCGCCGGCTGTTCAACCGGGTCAGCGCTTCGTTGCTGGGCTGCGCGGGCCTGGGCCTGTTGGCCGCGCGCCGCTGACGGGCTGATCCGCTGTTTTAACCGCCAGGTGATGCTTGTGCCGTTGCCCGGATGCTGGGAGCTTTACCGGTCAATGCCCGCAGCGGTGTCGGGCATCAAGCGGTGGGCGTGTCCCAGGAGCCAAGTGTGAAGTGGTGGAACAAAGCAGGCCAGCAGGATAGGCACATCAACGACCTGAACAACGCCTTGCAACAGGTGCGCGAGCAACTGGCCGAAGCGCAACGGCGTGCCGCCGCCGCCGAGGCGCAGGCCACCCTGTTGTCGCAGGAGAACCAGGTGCTCACCCGTCTGGCGGGCAACCTGTCGGCGTTCTCGCAGTCCCTGGAAATGACCCAGACCTCGTTCGCCAGCCTGGCCCACAGCATGGAGCAGGAGCGCGAGTACGCCATTCGCATCCAGGGCATCGCCAGCAACAACCAGAGCAGCATCGATGCGATCGCCGACAACCTCGAGCAACTGGCCGATGCTTCTGGCGAGGCATCGGAAAAGGTGGGCAAGCTCGACCACCAGGCCCAGCAGGTTGGCGGTGTGCTGGAAATCATCCGCGAGGTGGCGGACCAGACCAACCTGCTCGCCCTGAACGCGGCCATCGAGGCGGCGCGGGCCGGTGATGCCGGGCGCGGTTTTGCCGTGGTGGCCGACGAAGTCCGGACCCTGGCCCGGCGTACGGCCGACGCCACCGCCGAAATCGGCACGCTGGTCTCGGCGATTCGTGCCGACAGTGCGCAAAGCCGCGGCCACATTGCCAGCCTGGCCGAACAGTCGTCGTCCTACAGTGCCGTGGGCCAGTCCGCGGCCAGCACCATGCGCCAGTTGCTGGACATGTCGACGGTGGCGGAAAGCTCGGCATCGGTGTCGGCGCTGCGCAGTTTCTGCGAGCTGGCCAAGCTCGATCACCTGCTCTACAAGTTTCGCGTGTACAAGGTGTTGTTCGGGGTATCGCAGGAGGGGCTGGCGGACTTCACCGACCACACCGGCTGCCGCCTGGGCAAGTGGTACCGCGAGGGCGATGGCGCCCGGCACTATGCCCACCTGGCCGGCTACCCGGAGATCGACGCGCCCCACGCAGCCGTGCACCGTGGTGCATTCGATGCGCTCCATGCCCATGTGGCGGGGGATACCGCGGCCATGCTCAAGGCCGTGGCCGACATGGAGCGCGCCAGCCTGGGGGTGCAGGAGGGGCTGGAACGGGTGGTGGCCAGCGGCGAGCAAGCGCCGGCCCTGCTGCAGCGGCGGGCTCAGTCGCGGTAGAAGGTCTGTACCAGGTGGTAACCGAACTTGCTCTTGATCGGGCCGTGCACCACGCGCAGGGGCTTCTTGAAGATCACCTGGTCGATGGCGCCGACCATCTGCCCCGGGCGCACCTCGCCCAGGTCGCCGCCGCGCTTGCCAGACGGGCAGGTGGAGAACTTCTTCGCCAGCACGTCGAAGGCCTCGCCGTTGGCGATGCGCTGCTTGAGTTTCTCGGCCTCTTCAGCGGTCTTGACCAGGATGTGGCGGGCTTGGGCTTTCATGGTGGGTACCTGTGTTTCGGCGCAAAAAGGGCGCCATTATGCCGCGTCGGGGTGCAAGCGCAAGCGCGCTGGCGATCGGCTCAGCGCAGTTCCGGACGGTCGCGAAACTGCTCCAGCGCCTCGGGGTTGGCCAGCGCGTCGGTGTTCTTCACCGGTAAGCCGTGCACCACATTGCGGATCGCCAGCTCCACCAGCTTGCCGCTGAGGGTACGGGGGATGTCGCTGACCTGGGCGATCACCGCCGGCACATGGCGCGGCGTGGCGAACTGGCGGATCACCTGGCGAATGCGCTGGCGCAGCGCGTCGTCCAGCTGCAGCCCGTCAACCAGGCGCACGAACAGCACCACGCGCACGTCGCCTTGCCAATCCTGAGCGATGGCCACGCTTTCCAGCACTTGCTCGACCTTCTCCACCTGCCGGTAGATCTCCGCCGTGCCGATGCGCACGCCGCCCGGGTTGAGCACGGCATCGGAGCGGCCATGGATGACCAGGCCGCCTGTCGGCAGTTGCTCGGCATAGTCGCCCTGGCACCAGACCCCCTCGAACTGGCTGAAGTACGCCTGGTGATAGCGGCTGCCATCGTGGTCGCCCCAGAAGCCCAAGGGCATCGAGGGGAAGGGATGGATGCACACCAGTTCGCCTTTCTCGCCGGTGACCGGCTGGCCCTGCTCGTTCCACACCTGCACCGCCATGCCCAGGCCCTTGCCGGCGATTTCACCACGGCGCACCGCCAGCAACGGGTTGCCGAGCACGAAGCAGGCGACGATATCGGTCCCCCCGGACATCGACGCCAGGCACAGGTCGGCCTTGAACTGGCGGTATACATAGTCGTAGCTGTGGGGCGACAGCGGCGAGCCGGTGGACAGTATCAGCCGCAGGCTGTCCAGCCGATGGGAGCTGGCCGGCTTGACCCCGGCCTGCTCCAGCGCCGCCAGGTACTTGGGGCTGGTGCCGAAGGCGTGGATGCCTTCGGCGTCGATCAGGTCCACCAGGCGCTCGGGCCCAGGGTGCAACGGCGAGCCATCGTACAGCACCAGGGTGGCGCCCAGCGCCAGGCCACTCACCAGCCAGTTCCACATCATCCAGCCACAGGTGGTGTAGTAGAACAACACCTCGTCGGCCTTCAGGTCGTTGTGCAGGCCGTGCTCCTTGAGGTGCTGCAACAGCACGCCGCCGGCACGGTGGACGATGCACTTGGGCACGCCGGTGGTGCCGCTGGAATAGAGGATATACAGCGGGTGGTCGAAGGGCAGGGCGGTGAAGGTCGGGCTGCCGCCGGGCTGGAAGAAGTCGGCCCACAGCGTGGTCGGCACCGGGCCGAATTCATCGGCACGGGTGGCGGCGCGGCTGTGCGGCAGCACCAGCAGGTGCTGCAGTTGCGGCAACTGGGCGAGTACCTGGTTGAGCGTGTCGACCTGGTCGAAGGTCTTGCCGGCGTACGGGTAGCCGGCGCAGGCGATCAACAGCCGCGGCGCGATCTGGCTGAAACGGTCGATGATGGCGTGGGCGCCGAACTCCGGCGAGCAGCTGGACCACACCGCCCCAAGGCTGCTGGCGGCGAGCATGGCGACCAGGGTCTGCCAGGTGTTGGGCATTACTGCCGCAATGCGATCGCCGGGCTGGATGCCGAGCTGGCGCAGGGCCTGTTGCAGCCCGGCCACTTGGGCGGCCAGCTGGTTGTGGGTGAGGCTGTGGCGGCTGCCATCCTCGCCGACGGCGACCACGGCGGGGCGGTCGTCGCGACGTTGCAGCAGGTGCTCGGCAAAATTCAGGGTGGCACCCGTGAACCAGCGCGCGTCGCTCATCTGCGGGCCTTCCACCAGGGTGCTGCTGGGCGGGGCATGCCAGCGTACCTGGAAGTATTCGGCCAGGGCCTGCCAGAACGGCGCGCGCTGCTCGATGCTCCAGCGATGCAAGGCGGGGTAGTCGCCCAGTTGCAGGTTGAAACGCAAGTTGACCCAGCGGCGGAAGGCGTCCATCCGGCTGGCTTCGATCTGGCGGGTGGTGGGACGCCAGAGTACGTCGTGCATATCAGGAACCCTCAAAGGTAGGGTGACCGCAGGTGGGCGCCGGCCAAGGCCGGTGCCATCCTTCCTTTCACTCTAGCCGTTTCACTGCGCCAGCCAACCGCCATCGACGTTCCAGGCTGCGCCGCGCACCTGGCTGCCGGCCTCGCTGCACAGGAACAGCGCCAGCTCGCCAAGATGGCCAGGGGTGACGAAGGCCAGCGACGGTTGCTTCTCTGCCAGCAGGTCGTGTTGCGCTTGCAACGGATCGCCACCGTTGGCCGCGCGGTCATCGATCTGTTTCTGTACCAAGGGGGTCAGCACCCAGCCGGGGCAGATGGCGTTGCAGGTGACATTGCTGGTGGCGGTCTCCAGGCCGATCACCTTGGTCAGGCCGATTACGCCGTGCTTGGCCGCGACATAGGCGGCCTTGCCGGTGGAGCCGACCAGCCCGTGCACCGAGGCGATATTGATGATCCGCCCCCAGCCACGTGCCCGCATACCCGGCAGGGCCAGGCGGCTGCCATGGAACACCGCCGACAGGTTCAACGCAATGATCTTGTCCCAGGCCTCGACCGGGAACTGTTCGACCGGCGCCACATGTTGGATGCCGGCGTTGTTGACCAGGATGTCCACCGCGCCGAATTCACGCTCGGCCATGGCGAACATCTGTTCGATCTGCGCGACATCGGACAGGTCGGCGGGATGATGGGCGACTTTCACCCCGTGGCGGGCGATTTCGGCGATGGCCGATGCCGGGTCGCCGAAGCCGTTGAGCAGGATGTTCGCGCCGGCCTCGGCGAGCACCTGGGCGATCCCCAGGCCGATGCCACTGGTGGAACCGGTGACCAGTGCGGTCTTGCCTTTGAGCGTCATGCCGTTCTCCTTCAGACGATGCCGGTGGCGTAGAACGTGGCGATGACCACGAACACGGCCAGGGTCTTGATCAGGGTAATACCGAAAATGTCCTTGTAGGCCTCGCGGTGGGTCAGCCCGGTCACTGCCAGCAGGGTGATCACCGCGCCGTTGTGCGGCAGGGTGTCCATGCCGCCGCTGGCCATGGCCGCGACCCGATGCAGTACCTCCAGCGGGATGTTCGCCGCGTTGGCGGCGGCGATGAAGCTATCGCTCATGGCCGCCAAGGCAATGCTCATGCCACCGGAGGCGGAGCCGGTAATGCCGGCCAGCAGGGTGACGGTAATGGCTTCATTTACCAGCGGGTTGGGAATACCGCGCAAGGCGTCGGCCAGGACCAGGAAGCCCGGTAGCGAGGCGATGACCGCGCCAAAACCATATTCCGAGGCGGTATTCATCGCCGCCAGCAGGGCGCCGCTCACGGCGCTTTTGCTACCTTCGGCCAGGCGCTGGCGAAGGGTGCCGAAGGCGCACACCAGGACCATCAGGATGCCCACCAGCAAGGCCGCCTGCACCGCCCAGATCGCCGTGAGCTTGGCCACATCGCTTTGCACCGGCGCGGCCATGCCCGGCAGTTGCAGGGTGTGGTTGGCGCCATACCACTGCGGGATCCAGTGGGTGAACAACAGGTTCATCACCCCCACCAGGATCAGCGGCGCCAGGGCCAGCCAAGGGTTGGGCAGCACGATGTCGTCGGCGGTCTGCGGTTCGTTGCGCAGGTTACTGCCGTAGCCTTCGCCGGCGCGCTGGGCCTTGTTGCGCTGGCGCTGCAGGTAGAGCATGCCGGCGCAGAACACGAACAGCGTGCCGATCAACCCCAGCCAGGGCGCGGCCCAGGCGGTGGTGTTGAAAAAGCTGCTGGGGATGATGTTCTGGATTTGCGGGGTGCCGGGCAGGGCGTCCATGGTGAAGGAGAACGCGCCCAGGGCGATGGTTGCCGGGATCAGCCGCTTGGGGATGTCGCTCTGGCGGAACATCTCGGCGGCGAACGGGTACACCGCGAACACCACCACGAACAGCGAAACGCCGCCGTAGGTGAGCAGGGCACACACCAGCACGATCACCAGCATCGCCTGGCGGGTGCCGAGCAGGCCGATGGCGGCGGCGACGATGGAACGGGAGAAGCCCGACAGCTCGATCAGCTTGCCGAACACCGCGCCGAGCAGGAACACCGGGAAGTACAGCTTGATGAAACCGACCATTTTTTCCATGAACACCCCGGTGAAGGCTGGGGCCACGGCGGCGGGGTCGGTGAGCAGCACCGCGCCCAGGGCGGCAATGGGGGCGAAGAGGATGACACTGTAGCCGCGGTAGGCGGCGACCATCAGCAGGGCCAGGGCGGCGAGGGCGATGAGCACGGTCATCGAGGGGTCTCCAACTGTTGTTGTTATGGTTGGATTGGCTGTTAGCGATATTCGTGCCATCGGTGTAACTAATTGATTTTATTGAATAACTATTTGATGTTTAGAGAATTTGTCTCGATCTTGAGACGTTCGTCTATCCCCTGTAGGAGCCGGCTTGCCGGCGAACACCGGCATAGCCGGTGCCATCCACCGCGTCGTCTGGTTCGCCGGCAAGCCGGCTCCTACAGGGTTGCCAGTCTCTATTTGGAAACTCAGCTCTCTTTATTAAGACGAAATGCCCAGCGCGGCCATTTTCTTGTACAGCGTCGAGCGCCCCAAGCCCAATGCCTGCGCAGCCTGCGGAACATTTCCGGCGTTGCGCGCAAGGGCATCGACAAGCAACCCCCGCTCGAACTGAACACAGGCCTCGCGATAGTCCAACACTGGCGTGGCGACCTGCACCGGGCTCACCGGCCCCAGCGCATTGGCCAGGTCCTGCGCGCCCAATCGTGGCTGGTCCGCCAGCAAGGTCGCGCGCTCCAGTACATTGCGCAGCTCGCGAATATTTCCCGGCCAGGCATGGTGCCCCAGCAGCGCCTGGGCCTCAGGTTCCAACTCATACTGGCTGCCCAGCTCGGCGAGAATCGCCTCGCACAAGGCCGGCAGGTCCTCCAGGCGCTCGCGCAGCGGCGGCACCTCGATTGGCAGCACATTCAGCCGGTAGTACAGGTCGGCGCGGAACGTCCCACGGGCCATGGCCGCCTGCAGGTCGATGGCGGTGGCGGCGATGATCCGCACATCGCTGCGCAGCATCTGGTTGGAGCCCACCGGCTCGTACTCCTTCTCCTGCAGCACCCGCAGCAGCTTGCTTTGCAGGGCCAGGGGCATGTCGCCGATCTCGTCCAGAAACAGCGTACCGCCCTCGGCCAGTTGCAGCTTGCCGCTGCGCCCCTTGCGCTCGGCGCCGGTGAAGGCGCCGGGGGCGGTGCCGAAGAACTCGGCCTCGAGCAAGGTCTCGGGGATCGCCGCGCTGTTGATGCTGACGAAGGCCTTGGGCGCCCGTGGCGAGGCGGCGTGGATGGCATGGGCCAGCAGTTCCTTGCCGGTGCCGGTCTCGCCCAGCAGCAATACCGGTGAGTCGCTGGCGGCGCCACGTCGGGCCCGGCGCTTGGCCTCAAGGCACGCGGCGCTGCTGCCGACGAACTGGGCGAAGCTGTAGCGCGCCTGGCGCGCGCGCAGTTGCGAGCGGGTGCTGGCCAGCTCCTGCTGCAGGGTCGCATAGCGTTTGAGCAACGGTGACAGGCTGCGCAGTTCGTCGAACAAGGCGAAGCCGATGGCGCCGATCAGCGCGCCCTGGTGGTCATGGATCGGCAGGCGCATCACCACCAGTGGCTCGTTGGCGGTGTCGAGCATGTCCAGCAGGATTGGCTTGCCGTTGCTGACCACCTCGCGCATCAGGCTGCCGGGGATCACCGCTTCGCAGGGCTGGCCGATGGCGCTGGCGGCGTCGGCCAGGCCGAAGCGCCGGGCATAGCGCTCGTTCATCCAGACGATGCGCGCCTGGCGGTCGACGATCACCGTGCCCTCGCTGGACTGCTCGATGATCTCGAACAGCGAGCGGATCGCCAGTTGCCGGACCTGGGGGTAGTCCTTGAGGTTGTCGTGCATGGTGGGTATCCATTGGGTCAGCATTTGCGCGGAACCTGTAGGAGCGGCCTTGCGTCGCGAAAGGGTTGCGTAGCAACCCCGACCATTCTTGCAACACATCGAACCGTTGGGGCCGCGTTGCGGCCCTTTCGCGACGCAAGGCCGCTCCCACAAATTGTGATGTTTCTACCGGCGTGGATCGAACGCCTCGCGCAGCGCATCGCCAATGAATACCAGCAACGACAGGATCAACGCCAGGGCAAAGAACGCGGTGAAGCCCAGCCAAGGCGCTTCCAGGTGCTGCTTGCCCTGGGTCACCAGCTCGCCCAGCGAGGCACTGCCCGCCGGCATGCCGAAGCCGAGAAAGTCCAGCGCGGTGAGGGTGGTGATCGCCCCGGTGAGCATGAACGGCACATAGGTCAGGGTCGCATTCATGGCATTGGGCAGGATATGCCGCAGCATCACCTGGGTGTCCGGCAAGCCCAGTGCCCGCGCAGCTTTCACGTACTCCAGGTTGCGCCCGCGGAGAAACTCGGCGCGCACCACATCGACCAGGGCCAGCCACGAGAACAGCGCCATGATCCCCAGCAGCCACCAGAAATCCGGCTCGACGAAACCGGACAGGATGATCAGCAGGTACAGCACCGGCAACCCCGACCACACTTCCAGCAAACGTTGCCCGAGCAGGTCGACCCAGCCGCCGTGGTAACCCTGCAGGGCGCCGGCGCCCACGCCGATCAGCACGCTGAGCAGGGTCAAGGCGAAGGCGAACAGCAGCGACACCCGGGTGCCGTACAGCACCCGCGCCAGCACATCGCGGCCCTGGTCGTCGGTGCCCAGCCAGTTGACCGTGCTCGGCGGGCTGGGGGTGGGCACCTGCAAGTCGTAGTTGGGCGTGTCGGCGCTGAACGGGATCGGCGCGAACAGCATCCAGCCGCCCTGGCCCTCGATCAGCTGGCGCACGTACTGGCTGCGGTAATCGGGCTGGAACGGCAACTGGCCGCCGAACTGCTGCTCGGTATAGCGCTTGAGCGCCGGGCTGTAGAGTTGGCCCTGGTAGCCGAGCAGCAGCGGCTTGTCGTTGGCCACCAGCTCGGCGCCGAGGCTCAGCAGCAGCAATGCGGCGAACAGCCACAGCGAAACCCAGCCACGGCGATTGCCGCGAAAGCGTTGCAGGCGACGCCGAGCGATGGGCGACAGCATCAGCGGCCCCCCGCGTCGAAGTCGATGCGCGGGTCGAGCCAGGTGTAGCACAGGTCGCCAACCAGGCGGATGAGCAAGCCGGCCAGGGTGAAGATGAACAAGGTGCCGAACACCACCGGGTAGTCCCGCGACACCGCCGCTTCGTAGCTCAGGCGCCCCAGGCCGTCGAGGGAGAAGATCACCTCGATCAGCAAGGAGCCGGCGAAGAACACCGTGATCAACGCCTGCGGCACCCCGGCCACCACCAGCAGCATGGCATTGCGCAGCACATGCCCGTACAGCACCCGGCGCTCGCTCAGGCCCTTGGCCCGGGCGGTGACCACGTACTGGCGCGAGATCTCCTCGAGAAAGGCGTTCTTGGTCAGCAGTGTCAGGGTGGCGAAGCCGCCGATCACCAGCGCGCCCACCGGCAGCACCAGGTGCCAGAAGTAGTCGGCCACTTTGCCCAGCAGGCTGAGCTGGTCGAAATCGTCCGACACCAGGCCGCGCACCGGGAACCAGTTGAGCGAGGTGCCGCCAGCGAACAGCACGATCAACAGCAGGGCGAACAGGAACGAGGGCAGGGCGTATCCGATGACGATCAGCGCGCTGCTCCAGGCATCGAAGCGGCTGCCGTGGCGCACTGCCTTGCGGATGCCCAGCGGGATCGACACCAGGTAGGTGATCAGCGTCGCCCAGAAGCCCAGCGACAAGGTCACCGGCAGCTTGTCGAGGATCAACTCGGTGACCTTGGCGCCGCGAAAGAAGCTCTGGCCAAAATCCAGCCGGGCGTACTGGCCGAGCATCAGCCACAGGCGCTCGGGGGCGGACTTGTCGAAACCGTACTGCTGCTTGATCTGCTCGATCAGTTTCGGGTCCAGGCCACGGCTGGCCCGCGAGCCGCCCTGCAGCGCTTCGACCCGTGCGCCCGGCGCGCCGCCGCCGATGCCTTGCAAGCGGGCCACGGCCTGCTCCACCGGCCCGCCGGGTGCGGCCTGGACGATGGCGAAGTTGACCAGCAGGATCGCCAGTAAGGTCGGCACGATCAGCAACAGCCGGCGCAGGATATAGGCCGTCATGGCGTTTTCTCCTGGCGCTCGGCCATCTGCGCGCCGGTCAACGGCGTAGGGCTGATCTCCCACCAGGTATCCAGGCCTTCGTCATAGGCGGCCTGCACCTTGGGCAGGCCGAAGCGGTTCCACCATACCGTCGAGCTGCCAGGCGGGTAATAGTTTGGGATCCAGTAGTAATTCCATTGCAGCACCCGGTCCAGGGCATGGGCATGGCGCAGCATGTCGGCCTGGCTGCTGGCCCGCACCAGGCCATCGAGCAGGTGGTCCACGGCCGGGTCCTTGAGCACCATCAGGTTGTTCGAGCCGGGGTCGTTGGCCGCGGCCGAGCCGAAATAGGTATACAGCTCGCTGCCCGGCGACAGGGTGACTGGGTAGCCGGTGACCACCATGTCGTAGTCGCGGGCCATGACCCGGTTGACGTACTGCGCCGCATCGATGTTGCGGATGTTCAGCGCGACGCCGATCTGCGCCAGGTTGCGTTTCCACGGCAACAGCAGGCGTTCCAGGCCCGACTGGCCGTTGAGGAAGGTGAAGCTCAGCGGTTCGCCCTGGGCGTTGACCAGGCGGTCGCCCTCCGGGTGCCAGCCTGCGGCCTGGAGCAGGGCAAGGGCCTGCAGCTGTTGCGGGCGGATGAGGCCCGAGCCGTCGGTGACCGGTGCCGTGAACACCTGATCGAACACTTCCTCCGGGACCTGGCCGCGCAGCGGTTCGAGCAGCTTGAGCTCGTCCGCGTCGGGCAGCGCGCGTGCCGCCAGCGGGGTGTTGGAGAACAGGCTCTGCTGGCGGATGTACAGGTTGCGCATCATCTGCCGGTTGCTCCACTCGAAGTCCCAGAGCAAGGCCAGCGCCTGGCGCACGCGACGGTCCTTGAACAGCGGCTTGTCCAGGTTGAACACGAAGCCCTGGGCGATCTGCGGCTTGGCTTGGCCCAGGTGGGCGCGGCGCAGGCGCCCGTCGTCCAGCGCCGCGCCGTTGTAGCCCAGGGTGTAGGCCGTGGCGGAGTATTCGCGGTTGTAGTCGTAGCCGCCGCCCTTGAGCACCTGGCGGGCGACCTCGGTGTCGCCGAAGTACTCGATGCGGATCCGCGCGAAGTTGTACAGGCCGCGGGCCACCGGCAGGTCACGGGCCCACCAGTTGGGGTCGCGCTCGAAGGTGATGCTGCGGCCGTTGTCGATGCGGCCGATGCGGTAGGGGCCGCTGCCCAGCGGCGGGTCGAAACCGGCGCCGTTGGCAAAATCACGTTGTTGCCAATCGTGCTCGGGCAGCACCGGCAGGCCGGCCAGTTCCAGGGGCAGGGTACGGCCATGGCCCGGCTTGAAGTCGAAGCGCAGCTGGCGCGGGCCTTCGACCGTCACGCCGCTGACGTCGGCGAACTGCGTGCGGTACTTCAGGCTGCCCTGGCCCATCAGCAGCTCGAAGCTGAAGCGCACGTCCTCGGCGCGCACCGGCTTGCCGTCGGCGAACCTGGCCCGTGGGTCGAGGTAGACGCGCAGCCAGGCATCCTCGTGGCCGCGTTCCAGGCGCTGGGCGATCAGCCCGTAGACCGTGTAGGGCTCATCCAGCGAGCGCAGCGCCAACGGCGCGTACAGCCAGCCATCGACCTGGCTGACGCCAGTGCCCTTGTCGATGTACGGCAGGACATGGTCGAACTGGCCGATCTCCATGGCCGAGCGGCGCAGGCTGCCGCCCTTGGGGGCTGCGGGGTTGACGTAGTCGAAGTGGTGGAAACGTTCGGGGTAGCGGGGGGCTTCACCGTAGACGGTGAGGGCATGGGTCGGGGCGGCGTTGGCCATGCATGACAACAGCAGGCCACAGAGGACCTGCAGGAGCGGATTCAGCCGCGATAGCGTCCTCCCAGGCAACTTTGCCTGCCCTGACGCATTCGTGTATGAGTCCGCTCCTACAAGGCCGGTCATCGTCTGCGATGACTTAGTCCTGACGGCTGGTCACTTCCAGCAGGTGATAGCCGAACTGGGTCTTCACCGGGCCTTGCACCACGTTCAGCGGCGCGCTGAACACCACGGTGTCGAACTCACGGACCATCTGGCCGGGGCCGAACGAACCCAGGTCGCCGCCCTGGCGGCTGGAGGGGCAGGTGGAATTGGCCTTGGCGACTTCGGCGAAGTCGGCACCGGCTTCGATCTGGGCCTTGAGTGCGTTGCACTGGTCTTCGCTGCTGACGAGGATGTGACGGGCGGTGGCGCGGGCCATGGTGATGCTCCTTGTGGATGAAGGCGCAAGCCTAGCGCAAAGCGCGCGCGCTGTCTGTTGCAAGCGACAGCTCCAAGGCGCTTTACCTAGCATTTCTGTCAGTTGTGCCGTGACTGGTGGCAGTCGTTCAATCAGGCGACCGTTGACTTACTCCCACACTTCGAAGGGGCTTCAGCATGGCCAATGACACACAGAACAACTTAGTAGCCGTACAGCCGGAGGGTGATTACTCTCTCCAGGACTTGCTGGATGCCTTTAACAAACTCCGCTTTCCACCATCGATCAACGCTGCGGGTACCTTGCAGCGTATTTTCATTCCACGCCAGGTCTACCCGTTGCGCGGCACACTCGGCGCGCATGTCGGGGTCAACTACCACATGGTCAAGGCAGGTGTCTATGGCCTGGAAATTATCGTGCAAGCCTATCCGGAGATGAACCAGGGGGATCGGATCGAGGTGTTCTGGCGTGATCCGAGTCAGCCTGTGGCCACTGGCATCGTCGGCCCGCCGCCAGACGCCGGGAAAACACCGGTGTCCGGTCAGCCCGGTGCCCATTTCTTCCTCGATGTAGCGGCCGAAAAGGTGCCAGGGTTCGTCCGGCCTGGCGCAGATCCCTCGCCGGAACAGATCGAGGGTGTCGTGTCCGAGTTGTGGCATCGCGTCACTCGTGCCCCTTCGGGGAACACCGAAGAGTCCCTGCGCTTGAACGTACTGAGTCGGATGGTGGAGCCAGGGGGCGTTGATCCTGAGCCCGACAGGCCTGGTCATTTCCGGCTCTTGCCACCTCAGGCGACGGTACCTCCTGAGGGTGTGACCGGGCAGCAGGATATCAATGTAACCATCCCGGCCTACCTCTATATGCGGGCTTACGATCTCATCGTATTGAGCTGGGGTGGTGTGTTCGTAGAGCAAGTCGTTGAACCTGCGCAAGCCGGCACACCAGTGGTCATTACAGTGCCCAAAGAGGTGATCAGGGACGCCGGGCAGAGCGACAACCTTATTCTCGTTTATCAGGTTACGGATGAGGTTCAGCGTCAGTCCAGCGGCTGGTCATTGCGTGGGGCAGTCAAAGTCGAGTTTGACGATGGCACCCTGCTCGAGCCGCTGATCATCGATGAGACATCAGAACCAGCACAGGTGGATGTGATTGACCTTGGCAAGTTGGGTGCCAATGATCTTTCCGTCATGGTCGATGCTCGTGGGCTTGCACCTGGGTTCAATCTAACGGTAGGTGACGTTGTCACCCTTACCTGGCGCGGCATTACCGCGGCGGGTCAAATCTTCGAGCATGAACTCCCTGCGCGAACCGTGAATAGCCTGGATGCTAGACGTGGGGTAACGTTCAGTATCGAAAATCTTCGTTTGCTGGCACTGGGCATGGGCGCCGGGATTGCCTTCTACCGGATCCAGCGAGGGGCTGGAACGTTCCCTTCAAAACGCAGTTTCGTATCGTTCATTGGCCAGGCGCGACAACTGACGGCCCCCACCTTGCTCGAGGCCAAGGACGATAGGGTAGAGGCCAACAGCAAGACCGCTACCGTGCACATCGAGGCCGCCGTTGGCCTGCTGGCGCTTGATTGGGTGACGCTGTTCTGGACAGGGACCCGGGCGGATCAGACCCCATTGCGTTATAGCGAACGACGTCGAATCAGCAGCGCGCAGGCAGGCAAGGACTTCATCTTCAGGATCGACCCCGCCGTAAATCTGGTGTCGCTCGATGGCGGTAGCCTGGCGCTGAGTTTCCAGATTGAACGCGCTGGTCTGCCGATGCCTCTGGAATCGGAGACGACGTCCGTTGGGGTGGGCAGAGGCTTGTATGATTTGCCCGCGCCCGAGACATTCCCGGTATTTGCCGACGGTAACGTCATTCCTGCCGACAATCTCGGTGGCATCGATGTGATCGTGCGTTTCTTTGCCCCACCGCAGACAACGATCCGCCTGAACTGGGCCGCAGCGGTAGGGAAGTCGTTCTTCGATGAGTTGCCTGCGGACCTGAAAGAGCCCGCTTACTTCTCGATCGTTCACGATTTGCTACTCGATAACACGGGCGGCCAGGTAACGCTCACCTACACCATCCTTGAACCGGGCAAGCCTGATCGCACGTCTGAACCGCTGATCCTGAACATCGGCGTGGTGCCGAGCAAGGACCTGCCCCCACTGGAGTTTCTTGGCACAGGCGGGGTGGTGCTCGACCCTGCCAAGCCATTCGCGCCCAACGACCCGGTCACTCTGCGCATCGTCGCGGCTGCCGACTTGCAAGTCGGTGATGAGTGGGAGGTCAGTTGGGCTGGCCAAAATCCAGGCAGTGTCTATGTCTATTCGGAACGCGTCATCGAAGGCCAGCAAGGTCAGCCGCGGGAGCAGCGGATCCCGGCCGATGTCGTCAGGGCCAGCAACAACGGCGATGTGGTGGTGCACTACAACGTGTATCGGCTCACGGGTGCTGAACAAAGCTCCAAACCGATCACGATACGGGTTCAAGGTGCCGCGTTGCCGTTGCCGATCTTCGTCGAGGCCGTCAATGGCAATCTCAATCCGGACGATGTGCGCAGCGGGGCCACGGTACACATCGCGGCAGCTGCTCAGTTGCGCGGTGGTGACCTGGTGACGCTGAAGCTGAACCATCCGAATGGGGCCAAGTATTACCCGAGGACTGTGCTGGCGAATGAGGCGGGCCTGGCGCTGAGTATCACCGTGCCCTATGCCGACATTTCAGCGCTACTCAATCAGAAGGTCGATTTGTCCTATACCGTTTTCCGTAACCCGAACGGCTCTACGGAATCTTCGGACAGCAGCGCTTACACCGTCAGCCGAGTGCTCAGCAGCGGTACCATGCGTCTGTTCGGTGCTCGTTACAACGTCTCCACATACCGGGCTTCAGGCTCGTCTCGGGTGATCAGTGCCTACAGCACTACCACGCCCCCACAGCCGATCCTGGTGGAGTGGCAGTACCAGGGCGATACCACCTGGACCGCAGGTTACACCTGGCTGGACAAGGAGCCTTGGAAGGTACTGCGGGTGCGTAACCTGTCCGATGCGGTGCTGCTCAATCCCGGCAATGTGTTCGGCACCGGTAACGATGCCCAGGTTAACGGTACGGCGGCGTTCGCCGCACTGATCGAGAACCAGCCGCATACTCCCGGACGCTTTGCCTTGGCCTACTGGGGAATGGTGGGTTGGGGAGGACGTGGACCGGGAATGGCGTTGGACAATGCGCGTGGGCTCTGTACCACCCGCAGTGCCTGTGCGGCCTGGCTGGACAATGGCAACGTGGTGACCTGGGGCAATGCGGCCGAAGGCGGGGCATTGCGTGCCGAGGACGTGGGCAAGCCATTTCGCTTCATCCGCAGCAACTCCACCGTGTTCGTCGGCCAACGCCAGGACACCAACACACTCAGTGCCTGGGGGGTAATGGCCAATGGCGCGGACATCCCGCAGAACATTCGCCAGCTCACGGATATCGTAGAGGTTTATGGCGCAGGCCTGGCGTTTGCCGCCAAGCGCAGCAATGGCATGCTGCTGGCGTGGGGGCAGGCGGCCAACGGCGGCTTGATACCTGCGGCTATCGCCAACCGTACCGACAACTTCTATGTCAAAGGCAACTACGCGGCCTTCGTGGTACGTCGCAACGACATGAGCGTGGAGACCTGGGGCAACGCCACCTATGGCGGGAACGCACCGGCGAACATCAAGGCGCGCAATGATATCGCCACCCTTGAAGGCGCCACTGCTCAGGCCTTCTCGGTCATTACCACGGCGGGCCAAGTCCTGGCCTGGGGGGCCGCCACCCATGGCGGTATCGTTCCGCCGAATATCGCGGCGCTCACCGATATCGTCGAGGTGACCAGCACCTGGCATGCCTTCTGTGCCCGCCGACGCAGCGGGCATGTGGTGGCCTGGGGCAATGTGACCAATGGCGGCACCATCCCGGCCAACATCCTACAACTTGACGACATCGTCCAGGTGGTGGGCAGTGCCTGGAGTTTCGCCGCACTGCGCAGCAACGGCACCGTGGTGGCCTGGGGGCACGCCACTTCGGGCGGCAATGTCACCACTGTGCCTGGATTGACCAACGTGCGGGCGATCTATGCCAACAGCAACGGTTTCACTGCCTTGACCTCCGATGGCCGGGTGGTGACCTGGGGGCATCCGGCTGGGGGCGGTGACAGTTCGGCGGTGCAGTCCCTTCTGCGCAATCGTCTGGTGACCGGCCATCCGGACACAACGCCTGGCGCCAAGGTTGCAGCAGATAACGAACTGCGTCGCGTCTGACTCCCCTGCCTGTGTGAGCTGTCAGGGTCGTCAGACCCTGGCAGCCAAGGAGAACCGTTATGTGCCATTGGATCAATAAAGGACCGGCCAAGGCTGGCCGGGCCTGGATGTTTGGTGTGCTGTTGACAACCGTCGTGAGCCCTGCGTGGGCCGACTTGGCGGCGCCCACGACGACGTTGGTTACGAAAGGGGCAACGCTTGATCCGAGCGATATTCCCGGCGGTGGGTTGGAGGTCACGACCATGACCGGTGGCCCGGCCTACAACCAACAGAGCCTGGCTGTGAGGCTGTTGGTCAATGAGCAGGTGATCGAGGGACCGCGCACGGTGGTCGGTCTTTCAACGAGGCCTATTCGGCTACTGCTTGCCAAGGCCTTGTTCGAGCCCCTCGCGGGTGCGGATGTGCAGATCAGCTACTGTGTCGGCGTCGGCGATCCAGCACTCCCGTTGCAGCGACTCTGTGAGCAGGCTGCCAGCCCGCCGCTCTCGTTCAAGCTCGCCCAAGGTTTTGCCGGCAACTACATCCATGACCTGAGCAGCAAGCTGTTGGTAGCGGTCTATCGCAACGGTGAGATGTTGTTACCCAAGCCCGGAGTGGATCGCGAGGTCTTCAGTTTCGTGCGTCAGGCACCCGGTGCGACGGGCTACGCCAGCAGTGACACAAGTGTCGCGACCGTGGACTCACAGGGCAGAGTCACTGTCCTGCGCGATGGCAACGCTACGATCACCGCGCAGTTGCCGGGGCAGCCGCAGGCTTATCAATTGACGGTACGGGGCATTCATCAATTCGAGGTGGTATCCAGCACGGGGGCGACCTGGGATCGGGCCAATCAGCAATGCGTAGGGCTTGGTGGGCGATTGCCGGAGGCGCTGGACTTCAACGACCTCAAAGGCCGCTTTGCGCTGAAGATGCGTGAGCTTGGACTGCCTGACTATCCGATCTGGGGGGGGAAGGCCGGCTTGGGTTCAGGGACGGCCACAACCTTCGATCCGCGCAGCGACACAGTGACCTCCGAGACGACTGACGCCAACACGCTGCGTCAGGTGCTCTGTTTCAGGAGCTGAGCTCGGTCCAGGTGAGCAGATAATCGTGGTGAGTGTTCGGGCCAGTCCAGAAAACAAGGCGGGAAAAAATGAACAGTGAGTTCGAAATGCCAGACGAGGAAACCCTGGAGCAGGCGCGCCAGCGTTTCAATGAACACTTCACCGATGCTGCAAGGCCTGGCCTGGCCAGTGTCGCTTTGCCGCGGATGTTCATTCCCGGTGCGCCACTTCTGGACAGGCTGGCCGAAGTGGGTGTCTACAGCGGCCTGCTGCAACCCGAGCCCCAGGGGCTCGTGGTCATGCTCCAGCGCTACCCGGACATGCGCGCCGATGATTTTCTCGAAGTGTTCTGGCATGGCCGAGGCAGCGATGCGAGTCCGTTGTTCACGGCTTATCTGGAAACCGAGCAGGTGGGCTGCGACATCCCCTTCTATCTGCCGAGCAATCAGGTGGTAGAGGGGATTGGCGACCTGTACTGTCGCATCACACGCAACGCAGGGCAGGAGCAGGTCGGTTGCACGACGGTACTTGAAGTACTGTGCAAGCCGACACTCCCTGGCGGTCCGGACCCGACACCTGATACCGCCTGGCATGGTGGCCTGGAGGCTCCGGTAGTGGATTCGCAGATAGTATCTGGAGAGTCGGCATGGGTGCTGATAAAGCCTTGGCTGTACATGCAGGCGGGCGGCTTGTTGCAACTGGCCTGGGGCAACCAGCTGGTGGAGTACCGCTTTGCCGATGACCAGGTCGGGCAACCCTTGCGGGTCGAGGTTCCCGCTGCCCATATCGCCAATGCCGGTGACAGCGGGCAGATACCGGTGCGTTATCGGATCATCGATGTAGTGGGCGATGTCTCGGAAAAGTGGTCGGCGGTCACCTGGGTATCGGTGCAACTGCAGCCAGGGTTGGGCGATGCGCCACGCGTAGAGGGCGCGATCGAGAAGCAACAGGTCGATTCTGCCGCCGCGACGATACGGATCATGGTGTGGGCTTCGTGCCTGCAGGTAGCCGTCGGCGACGAAATCGAACTCGTACTCGAAGGTTTCGATTTCGTCGCCCGGCCACTGAGTCTCGATGCCAACTCGTTTGGGCTCGACCTGCGTCGACGCATCGATGAGACAGGCAAAGGTTACCTGTTTGAAGTACCGGCAGGCTGGTTGGCGCAACTGGCCGGTGGATGGTTGACGCTGGCCTGCCGTTATTGGCGCGAAGGGCAGGTGGTGGCACGATCCGGTACGCGCTACCTGGAAGTCAGCGGTGCCTTGCCTGGGCTGCCCTTTGCCGACCCCAGCGCCGATTTCGAGGGCCGGCTCGACCCCGCGCAACCGAGCCAGGCGGTGGTCGTGCGCTACTTTGGTCTGGCTTATGGCGATCGGGTGAAGTTGTGCTGGCAGGGTTTCACTGCCAACGGTCAGCCCTATGTCTGGGAAGTGACTCGCCGGGTAAGCCGCGCGGATGCTGGTCGCGGCCAGTTGGTATTCCTGATTCCGCCGCAGCACCTCGAGGCATTGGACGGAGGTAGCCTGCAACTGCGCTACAGCGTCGAGTGCCCGGGGCCGGCGGCGCCTCGCCAGTCCCCACGGTTGTGGTTGCAGGTCGGTCAGATGCCGGTGGCACTGCCGGCGCCACAGGTCGTCGACATGGACGAGGACAACGATGTGCGTGTGGTCGCCGGGCAACCCGTGAAGGTGCGACTGGACTACCCGGACCGCCATGAGGATGACCAGGTAACGCTCATCCTGCTGGGCGTGAACGCGGCTGCCAGTATCCGCCTCTGTGGTCATGGGCAGGAGTGGTCGCTACCGGCCGAGGTTCTGGCGGCCGGCCTGGAGCATCTCAGCGAATTGCACTACCGCGTCACGCGCCAGTCCGACCAGCAGGTTCGCCAGTCGGCAACCGTGGCCTTCACCGCCACGGCTGGGGTGCCGTTGCAGCTAGGCGCGCCGCAGGTGATGGAGGCCAATGCCAAAGGCTGCCTCGACCCCTCGCAAATACCGCCGCAGGGCGCGACCGTGCTGTTCCAGGGCCAGGCAGCCGGCCTGCGCCCTGGCGATAGCGTGCGTCTGCATGTGACGGGAGCGGTGACGTTCGACAGCGAGCCGTTGATTCACGACCCGGATCAGCCACTGAGCTTCCTGTTTCCCGCACGCTTGGTCACGGCAAGCCTGAACGGGCAGTTGACCTTCACTTACAGCGTGACGCGTGCGGGCCGGGAGAGAGGACGTTCAGAAGCGGTGCAACATGCTGTGCGCTACCAACTGTGGATGGCCACTGACACGCTGAACCTCAACGGGTTGTCGGTGAAATATGGTTGGCCCGCCAAGGGCCTCGACTCGATCGGCAATACCGCCGTGCGTACTGCCAGCGGCGGTTCGGGGGCTTGCCGTTACGTTTCCAGCAAGCCCACTGTAGCTTCGGTGGATCCTAGAAGTGGCAAGGTCACGGGCAATGCCAATGGCAAGGCAACCATCACCGCGACTGACGACGCGGGTACTCAGGTCAGTTATCTGGTGAACGTCAGTAACGTGTGGAACCTCAACTTGCGCACCGATATGCGTAACCCGAAATGGAGCTGGCCCCAGGCTATCCAGTGGATGAACAGCCTGGGTGGAAGTCCGGTCACTGCCGCGTTCATCGCCGATATGCAGCGGGTCTACGGAGCACCGCTGCCATTGCCCAGGTACATATGGAACTGCGTCAAAGTGAGCAGTGATGCTGGCATGTTCTACCACCATGCCTATGCGTTCTCCGGTTATTTCTGCTCTGCCAACACGCCTAACACGAACATCTATGGTGGCATGTGCGTGACGCCACGCAATGGATGATGCCGAGCCCAGATACGGGACAGGAGAAGAAAGATGGATTCGACAAACCTGGGGCGTGTGTTGTCGTGGGTGATGCTTTGCGTGATCGCAATGCCTGGCGCACATGCCATGAGTGGTGTGGAAACCGCCATTGTCCTGAACCAGCGGGTGGCGGCAACGCCTGCGCGCTGCCTGGGCAATGAGCCCGAGGACGCCTGCAGCGGCGTGCTGATGCGGCCGATGATAGAAGCGCATCAGCGTGAGTTCTGGCGTCACGACTCCTTGGCCGACCGGCAGCAATACGAGCCTTTCCAGCTCTTGCGCCGCGATGGCAAGACCGTGGGCAACCCCGAGCGCAGCGGTTATGTCATGCACGCAGGGTTCGATGCAGCGGCTCAGGGCAAGCCTTACCAGGTCGTCGGTCGCGAAGGCAACGAGGTTCGCCTGGGGTACTGGGACGCCAGCCAGCCGAAGCAGTTGCCAGTGCAGGCGATCTACTACCAGCTGGGGCTTAGCGATGCGTTGCTGCGCGCTCAGCGCAGTCAGATGGCCTGGTTCCAGGCCACTGGACAGTGGCTCCCGGTATTGCGCTATGTGGCGGGAGATGCACCGTTCGGCTTCGATCAGCGTGAGCAGCTGTATAACGGTTATGAGGTGGCGAAGGCGATCAATGCGCGGTATGCCAGCAAGGACACTGTCTGCCCGGATGGACGAGCCCGATTCTACTGCAATGGCGTCTGGGTCCGCACGGTTGACAACGACCAGTACAAAGCCTGGAATCCGGTGCCAACCGACTTCACCCAGGAACAGGGAGTGTCTTTTGCCTACTTTGCCCATGACACCGCTGTGACCAAGACCTACAAGGCGCAGGGCTTCGTGTTGTTTGCCTCTGGCTACCCGGTTACGACCCCGATTTTGCCAATGTGCGTGTACCCCTTCGATGCAGGTACGCGACTCAACCGCAATGTCTGCAGTTTTCGTGGACGTTGTGGGGCACTCAAAGCTGAAAGCTGGATTGCCAGCTACCGCGGCAAGCCGTATCAGAGCTGTGCTTATGGGGTCGACCGGGACGAGTTTCAGTTGGGCGCCGAGACCCGATTCAAGGCGCGCGCCGCTGGAATTGGCGACATTTATGGCTGGAACGAACTGATGCTCAGGGCCTGGGCGCAGAACATCCCCGCGCAACTGCCACTTGAGGCGTTCATCCACAGTGATGCGGTTTACTCCGGTGCTAACGGGCTCGTGGGGGCCAGGGAGTTCCAGCGCCAGTTTGTCGCCGAGACCGGGCGCTATCTGCCGGTGTTGCGTTTACGCCCGGCGGCGCCGGGGGGGGCACTGGTGGTTTATCTGCCAGAGGAGCAGGAGGTGCAATGAAGTGCAGGGTGTTGCTACCTGACTGAGTGGCGTGTGCGGACCAGGGTTTGACTGGGAGTGTTGAACATGCGTTGGATGGAATTGAGTCACGGATCGCTGTGCCTGGCGGTGAAGGTTTGGCTGATCTGCTCGTTGTCGATATTGGATGCCAATGCCATGAACGGCGCGCAAACCGCCATCGCCCTCAACCAGCGGGTGGCGGCAACGCCTGCGCGCTGCCTGGGCAATGAACCCGAGGACGCCTGCAGCGGCGTGCTGATGCGGCCGATGATAGAAGCGCATCAGCGTGAGTTCTGGCGTCACGACTCCTTGGCCGACCGGCAGCAATACGAGCCTTTCCAGCTCTTGCGCCGCGATGGCAAGACCGTGGGCAACCCCGAGCGCAGCGGTTATGTCATGCACGCAGGGTTCGATGCAGCGGCTCAGGGCAAGCCTTACCAGGTCGTCGGTCGCGAAGGCAACGAGGTTCGCCTGGGGTACTGGGACGCCAGCCAGCCGAAGCAGTTGCCAGTGCAGGCGATCTACTACCAGCTGGGGCTTAGCGATGCGTTGCTGCGCGCTCAGCGCAGTCAGATGGCCTGGTTCCAGGCCACTGGACAGTGGCTCCCGGTATTGCGCTATGTAGCGGGAGATGCACCGTTCGGCTTCGATCAGCGTGAGCAGCTGTATAACGGTTATGAGGTGGCGAAGGCGATCAATGCGCGGTATGCCAGTCAGGACAGTGTCTGCCCGGATGGTCGCTCGCGCTTCTTCTGCAATGGAGTGCTGGTGCGTGGTACGGGAGTGGGTAGCTTCAAAGCGTGGAATCCCAGCCCAGCTTCGCAACGTAACAATAGTGTCTCGTTCAGCTATTTTTCGGTGGATGCGGGGTTGGATATCACGATCTGGCCGCAGGGATACATCGTATCGCCATTGGGGGGGCCGGTCACTCGACGCCTGATCATGAGCTGTATCTATCCATTCGATGGCGGTACCAGCAACCTCGGACAACCTTGTGTGGATCGGGGAATCTGTTCTGGGATTACCGACAAAACGGCATGGCTGAACAGATATCCCACTCCACCTCGCAACTCCTGCGCGTTTCGCCCTGATCCGGCAGAGTTTGATGTTGGCGTGAAAGCGCATCGATGGAGTCTCGAGGAGCACAGGCGTGTCAACGAAGACTATGACTGGAACGAGGTGATTGTGCAGGCGTGGCCCCAGGACAAGCCAGGGGAACTGCCACTTGAGGCGTTTTTCTACAGTCCGAAGGTTCGTTACCCTCCAGCGGAGCCGGGGCCTGCCAATGCTCGTCGCTTTCAACGTGAGTACGTGACGGAAACGCATCGGTACTTGCCAGTACTGCGCCTGGACCCCAAGGCGCCTGACGGGAAGCTGGTGACCTATCTGCCCTTGGATCAGGCGACTGAATAAGATCCACTCGGGTTGTGGCGCGACAGTGGGCGACTCGCTACCTGGCCCCGGGCAGCCCTTCAATACCTGCAAGGGCTGACCCCGACTATCTGAGGTGTGACGCTGGCATACGGGATTCAGCGCAGGGCTATGGCCGCCTGGTGCAACAGCCGGACGGTATTGTCCCAACCCAGACACCCGTCGGTAACCGACACCCCGTACTTCAGCGCGCCCTTGCCTAGCGCCTGACAGCCCTCGAACAGGTGGCCCTCGATCATCATGCCGACGATCGAACGGTCACCGGCCAGGCGTTGGCGCAGCACCTCCTCGAATACCGCAGGCTGACGCGCCGGGTCCTTGCCGCTGTTGGCATGGCTGCAGTCGACCATGATCCGTGCCGGCAGCCCGGCCTTGGCCAGCCCCTGGCGCGCCTGGGCGATGCTCTGCGCGTCGTAGTTTGGGCCTTGGTGCCCGCCGCGCAACACCAGGTGGGTGTCCGGGTTGCCCAGGGTCTCGATGATCGCCGGGTAGCCTTGCGCGTCCATACCGAAGTGCCGGTGTGGGTGCGCGGCGCTGCGCATGGCGTCGCAGGCGATGCCGATGCCGCCGTCGGTGCCGTTCTTGAAGCCCACGGGCAGCTCCAGGCCACTGACCATCTCGCGGTGGATCTGCGACTCGGTGGTGCGCGCGCCGATGGCGGCCCAGCCCAGCAGGTCGTCGAAGTAGCCAGCGGCCATCGGTTGTAGCAGTTCGGTGGCGACCGGCAGGCCGCGTTCGAGCATGCCCAGCAGCAGCCCGCGGGACAGGGCGATGCCGGCATGCATGTCGTCGCTGCCATCGAGGTGCGGGTCGTAGGCCAGGCCTTTCCAGCCCACGGTGGTACGCGGTTTTTCCACGTAGGCGCGCATCACCAGCAGCATTCGGTCGTCGACTTCGTGGCTGAGGGCGGCAAGGCGGTCGGCGTACTCCAGGGCCGAGCGCGGGTCGTGCAGCGAGCAGGGACCGACCACTACCAGCAGGCGCTCGTCGCGGCCTTCGAGAATGGCGCGGATCGCCTGGCGCTGGGCCTGGACTTGCTGGCTGAGTTCGCTGGACAGCGGCATCTGCTGTTTAAGCAGGTGCGGGCTGGGCAGGCGCTGGCTGACGGTGGTGTTGGCCGCTTGCGGCTGGGTCAGGGGCAGGGCGAGGTGGGTGGCTTGCATGGCGTGTATTTCCCTGGGCGGACGGCGGGTTCGGGCCCGCGCGGTCGGCCCTATCGAGGTGTTCGACAGATCGTCAAAAGGGGTGTTTGTGCGGCAATGCCACCGGAAATCGACCGAACGGAGGCGGCAGGCTGGCCCGAACGGAACTGGCTAAATCGCCAGGCGAAAGTGCGGTAATAGGTGGTGTAGTTCATGAATCTGTCCTCAAGCTGAATCGGTGTGTGAAGGCCCGGAAAAACAAAACCCCCGGTCGGGGAGCCGACCGGGGGTTTGAGTATTCTCATGTTCGGCGGCCCCTCGAAGGTGGGCGCCGGGTGGGAGTCGGCGCCTAGTGGCTAAACCAATACCCAAAATAAAACGAGGCAACGGCGTTACGACCGGCAACGGCCAGCACGCGGTGCGCGGCGCGACCGGTGGTGTTGGCGTGGTTGCAGGATTGTTTCGACATGTTGCTCTCCAGTGATTGAGGCCGAGCTTACTGCACCTGCATGTGGGCGTTCAATCATTAAATGCTATCGGGGTGATTGGGCCTTATGGGGAACCGCGTTGCCTGGTCCGCCAGCAGGGCTGGCTCCTACGGGGGCAGGGGTGCGCAGATAGCGTTGTAGGAGCCGGCCTTGCCGGCGAACACCGGCGCAGCCGGTGCCAGCGGATCCCCACTTCCGGTTGCTAGTAGTGGGGCAAGTTCCCCTGGGTCGCGACTGCTTAGCCATAACCATCTGAAAAATATCCATAAATTTCCTGGCACGGGCCTTGCTGCTGCTCTGCGCAGAATCCCTGCGTCCCGGAGGTGCCCCATGTCGACTCCCCGCAAAGGCCCGGCCTTGTCCTCATTGCTGCTGGCGCTGCTCGCCTGGCAGGCGAGCAGCGAGGCGGCCGTGCAGTGCCAGCGCACGCTGGTGGCCAACGTGGTGGCCCTGGACCAGCCACTGATGTTCAACCGCCTGGGCGCGCAGAACGCCAACGGCATGCTGTTCGCCCTGCGCCAGGATGTGGTGGACGAGCGCCAGGTGCCGTTGAGCAACGGCGGCGCCGCGGTGCCAGGCAAGGTCACCCTGCGTCCAGACAAGCGCCCGCGGCCGATCGTGCTGCGGGTGGCCGCCGGTGATTGCCTGACGGTCAACCTGACCAACCTGCTGGCCTACCAGGCCAACCCCAACAAGCACGGCATCGAGCCTGAGGAGCCAGAAGGCGAGGAGGGCGAGGAGGGCGAGTTGCCGGACGGCGAGGGGGGCGAGCACTTCATCGCCGACGAACAGGTCAGCGACCGCCATGTGGGCTTCCAGGTCAATGGCATGCAGGCGGTCAACAGCATCGCCGATATTGCCGCCAACACCGGGCGCAACGGCAACTTCCTGGTGGCCCCGGGCAGCAGCCGCAGCTACACCCTGTATGCCGAGCGTGAAGGCGCCTTCGCCGCTTCCAGTCGCGGCGCGCCGTTCGGCGGCGAGGGCAATGCCGGCAATGTCGCCAACGGCCTGTTCGGCCAGGTGGTGGTGGTGCCCAAGGCCGGGCGTACCTATCGCAACACCCTGACCGAGGAGGAAATGCGCCTGGCCACCACGGGCCGCACCGCCACCGGCCAGCCGGTGATCGACTACGCGGCGCGCTACCCGCAAAGCCAGCCGTGGATCGCCGAAGGCAAGGCCGGCAAGCCGATCATCGCCATGGTCGACGGCAACGAAATCATCAATAGCGAGACCGATGCCATCGTCATGGGCCCCAACCCCGACGGCAGCTTCCCCAAGAGCACCTACCCGCTGGAAAGCGTTGGCAAGCGCAACCCGGCGTTGCCCAACCGGCTCGAGGCGTTTCGCGACTTCGCCTCGCAGTTCGCCGACGAGGTGGCCGGCACCCAGGCCTTCCCCGGTTACTGGGCGGATCCGGTGATGGGCCATGTGCTGGAACCGACCCGCGACTCGTTCATGATCAACTACGGCTCCGGCGGCATGGGCGCCGAGGTGGTGGCCAACCGCCTGGGGGTGGGGCCGATGCATGACTGCCTGTCGTGCGCCTACGAGGAATTCTTCCTCAGCGCCCATACCGTCGGTGACATCGGCACCCTGGTGGATGTCCCGGCCAACGTCGGCCTCGAGCATATCCGCCCAGGCGAAGTACCGCCGGCCAGCGCCACCGGGGTGAAGGCGAGCATGGCCTTGTACCCGGCCGAGCCGGCCAACGTGCACCACAGCTACATCGGTGACTTCACCAAGTTTCGCAACACCCACAATGGCCACGAGCAGCACATTTTCCACCTGCACGGGCACCAGTGGCTGTTCAACCCCAACGACGATAACTCTGACTACATCGACGCCCAGGGCATCGGCCCGGGCGTGGGCTACACCTACGAAATCGCCAACGGTGGCTCGGGCAACCGCAACCGGGTGGCGGGCGACGCTATCTACCACTGCCATTTCTATCCGCACTTCGCCCAGGGCATGTGGGCCATGTGGCGGGTGCACGATGTGTTCGAGCCGGGCACTCGGTTGGCGGTCAGTGGCGAGGGAGAGAACGGTTTCCATACCACGCCATTCGCCCTGCGCAGTGGCAAGCCGGCACTGGGCGCACGGGCCTTGCCCGATGGCGAGATCGTCGCCGGCACGCCAATCCCGGCCATCGTGCCACTGCCAGGCAAGGCCATGGCGCCGATGCCGGGCAAGGTCACGGTGGTGCCCAAGCTCTCCGAGACCCTGCTCGCCGGGCATGACGATGAGGATGACGAGGAGGAGGGTGACGATCATCCGGACGAACCCGCCGCACCGCGCGCGGTCGGCTCCCTCGCGCTGGTCGATCGCGGCGAGAGCAACCGCAACGCCGATGGCAACCTGAAGAACCCCGGCTATCCGTTCTGGATCGGCGGCATGGAAAGCAGTGTCGGCCAACGCCCGCCGACTCCGCCGCTGGACATGCTCGACCCGGCCCTGGCCCGCCAGCTCAAGGACAGCGGCAAGGCGCTGTGGGCCAACCTTGACCCCAACCAGGTCGATGGCTGGGACGGCGGCCTTGGTCGCCATGTGCTGGACGGCGTGTCGGCCGGCGGCGAGGCGTTGACCACCACCACCAAGCTGGATTTTTCCAAGGTGGTGCACAAGGCCAAGCCGATCTACCTGCCCGAGGAGGGCACCGAGGTCGAGCAGGCGGCCATGCAGTTTCACGCCAAGGCCGAGCACCCAAGCTTCGCCCTGATCCCCGGCAGCCAGCCGGTGGCCAAGGCTTTTCGCACCAACGGCGCCTTGCCCACAGCCGGCGCGCCGTTCTATGAGCCGTGCATGGATGACCGTGGTAAACGCCTGACCCAGGCGTCCGGGGCGGGCGAGTTCTTCAGCGGCGAGAGCCTCATCGGCATGAGCTTTCGTGGTGCCTCCAGCTTCACCGCCGATCGGCCCCGCATCTACAAGGCGGCCAATATCCAGTTCGACGCGGTGTACAACAAGGTCGGCTACCACTTCCCGCAGGCGCGCATCCTGGCCCTGTGGGAGGACGCTTGGCCGGTGATCACCAAGCAGCGCCCACCAGAGCCGCTGGTGATGCGCATGAACACCTTCGACTGCACCCAATATGTGCACACCAACCTGATTCCGTCGTTCTACGAGATGGATGACTACCAGGTGCGTACCCCGACCGACGTGATCGGCCAGCATATCCACCTGCCCAAGTGGGACCTGACTGCCGCCGACGGTTCGGCCAACGGCTGGAACTACGAGGACGGCATCCTCTCGCCCGGCAGCGTGGTCGAGCGCGTGCATGCCATCCGCAGCTTCAACAATTGCAGCGAGGGCGATGCCCGCGATGGCACCGCTACCTGCCCGAAAGCCAAGCAGCACCCGTACTTCGGGCGTTTTGGCCGGGCCGACTGGCTCGGTGCGCGCACCGCCATGCAACGCTGGTTCGCCGACCCGTTGGTCAACGTGCATAACGTCGACCGCGGCCTGGGCACCATCTTCACCCACGACCACCTCGGCCCCTCGACCCACCAGCAACTGGGCCTGTACGCCACCGTGCTGGCCGAGCCCGCCGGATCCACCTGGTACCACGCCGAGACCGGCGAGCAACTGTACAACCCGGCCACCCGCCAGGACGGCGGCCCGACCTCGTGGCAGGCGGTGATCCAGACCGGCGACCACGATGGCGATGGCAAGAACGATAGCTACCGCGAGTTCTTCCTCGAATACAGCGACTTCCAGCACGCCTATGAAGCCGGCGTGTACGTTGGCGCCGGCCCCAACGGCGTGCCGGACGGCCAGGCCTACCCGGCCACCGCCGACAGTTTCCGTTACGCCATCAACCCGCCGGTGCGCGGCAAGGCCGCCAACCTGCTCGAGGCCATCGTCGAGGCGCGCGGCGGCATCAACCCCGGTTGCCCGACTCGGCCCTGCCCGCAGGCGATCTCGGTGGACGACCCCGGCATGTTCGTCGTCAACTACCGCAACGAGCCCCTGGCCTTGCGGGTGTTCGACCCGAACAAGGTCGGCCCCGACGGCAAGCGCGGCATGCAGGCCGACGGGCCTGGCGGCGACCTTGGTTATGCCCTGCAGACCCGCACCGACCGGGCCATCCCGGCGATGAACCTGGCGCCCTCGGCGATCACCCAGGCGGTCGGCCCCACGGGCGGCACCACCTTGTTCCCGCCGCATATCAACAAGGCCGGCAGCGAGCCGGGCGACCCGTTCACCCCGATGCTGCGCACCTATTCGGGTGATAACGTGCGCCTGCGCATGCACGCCGGCGGCCATGAAGAGGAACACAACGTCACCTTGCATGGGGTGAAGTGGCTGCAGAATGGCTCGGGCTTCGGCAACAGCTCCAACTCGGGGTGGAAGTCCTCGCAGATGATCGGCATTTCCGAGCAACTGGGCTTCATGGCGCCGGTGTCGATGATCTCAAGTTCCGCGGCCAGCAACGGCGACTACCTGTACTCGCTGGACGCGGCGCTCGAGGGCTACTGGAACGGTATCTGGGGCATCATGCGCAACTACACCGCGCAACGCGCCGACCTGTTCCCACTGCCCAACAACCCACAGCCGGTGGCCATGCGCAACACCGTGAACTTCGACGGCATCTGCCCGAAAACCACGGTCAACGCCAATGGCATCGGCACCCGGCCGACGGTCAAGCGCAGCTACGAAGTGGTCGCGGCGCTGGCCAATGACATCCTCGAGAACCGCAACAACCTGGCCATCAACGACCCCAATGGCGTCGGCCAGCACGTTGGCGGCGCGCTCAAGGCCAATGGCGGCACCCTGGTGTTCAACAGCCGGCGTACCAGCATCCCGCTGGTTAGCGGGATCGACCCCGAGGATGGCGAGACCTTCACCGTCGGTGGCCACAGCGCGCCGCTGCACGACCCGACGGCCATCCTCTATGTGCGCAAGGCCGACCTCGACCCAGGCACTGGCAAGCTCAAGCCCGGCGTGCCGGTGGAGCCGCTGATCCTGCGCGCCAATGCCGGCGACTGCATCAGCGTCACCCTGGAAAACCGCCTGCCATTGATGATGCCGGACCTGCCCAGCACCGCGGTGATGCACAACGTGGTCAAGCGCGATCGCTTCGACAGTGAGGGCGCCACGGCCTTCGCCAACAACCTGATGCGTCCGTCCAGCCAGGTGGGCTTGCACGCGCAACTGCTGGCCTACGACATCACCAAGTCCGATGGCGTCAACGTCGGCCTGAACCCGGTGCAGACCGTGGCGCCGCGCACCGGCAGCAGCGGCGCCTACCCGAGCAAGGTGTACCAGTACTATGCCGGGCACCTGGAGCGCGAAGGCAAGCCGACCCTGCAGCTGGGCCGCACGGTGGACAACATCAACACCACCGCCATCGAGTTCGGCGGCCTCAACCTGACCCCGGCGGACGTGATCAAGCAGCCGCAGAAGGGCCTGGTGGGCGCGATGAGCATCCTGCCGCAGGGCGCGACCTGGGCCGAGGATACCGCCAGCCGCGCCCAGGCCACGGTGAAAGTCAGCGGCCAGGCCGACTACCGCGACTTCGTCACGGTGTGGCAGCGCGCGCTGAACATGCGCTGGGCCGACGGCGCCCCGGTGGCGGGGATCAACACCGAGGGCAACGGCGCGGCAGGTGACCCGCAGGACAACGGCAACATGGCGGTGAACTACCGGACCGAGCCGTTGTGGCTGCGCTTCGGCATGGCCCCGGACTCGCCGTTCGGCCATGCCGACGGGCTGGGCTTTGCCGATATTCCCAATGCGCACATGGCCTATAGCAACGCCCTGGTTGGCGGTGACCCGCAGACCCCGGTGCTGTACGCCAAGCCCGGGCAGCCAGTGCGCAACCATATCGTCATGCCCAGTGGCGGGAGCCGCGGCATGACCTACCAGCTCGATGGGCATGTCTGGCCGTTGCACAACTTCCAGGCCGAGAAGAATGACGTCGAGGGCTATCCGATGGGGCTGCCGGGGATTGGCTCGGTGCGCTTTGGCTACAACCCGATGGCGATGTACATCGGCGCCCAGGAGAGCGTGCTGCCGGCGGCGCACTTCAGCTTCATGCTGCCCAGTGCCGGGGGCGCGAATGCGCTGCCGGGCGATTACCTGTACCGGGATTATGCGGCGTATGGCAGTACGTCGGGGTTGTGGGGGGTGTTGCGGGTGACCAATGAGGCGCCGCCGACGATGGCGTCGGGGCAGTAGGGGGCTACCCCGTGCTTGCGACACGTCGCCCCATGCTACCGGGGCCGGCACGCTGGCGATTTTCACCTGTACGGATGCGCCAATGACACAGGCATGCCAAGCAAGCTGCTTACTGCGCAGCAGTCGGTTTCGCGCTACTCGCCCGGCCAATGGCTGTGCCGCAAACGCCGCCGGCAGTGCCGGCAGGTGAGCCCGGCGCGCGGCCTGGGTCAGCTTGGGGTAGCCGACACACAGCATGACCACCCCAGAAGCGAACCACAGCGCCATGCACAGGCAGGCGACGCTGCCCAGCCAGCGCTGCCATAGGTATGGCTGGCGCTTGAGGCCTATTCAGTAGCGCCACTGCACAGCGACTTCCAGGCTGCGCGGCTCACCCAGGTAGTACTGGGTGTTGGTCTGGTGGATGAAGCGGGCGTAGACCTCGTCGGTGAGGTTGCGCAGCCGTGCGCTGAGCTGCACGTGCTGGTCCAGGTCGTGGGTCATCGACAGCCCGTAGACGGTATACGACGGCACCCAGGCGCTGTTGGCGGTGTTGGCGTACACCGACGACACATAGCGGGCGTCGGCGCCGACCTGCCAGCCCGGCGCCAGATCGTAGGTCAGCCACAGGTTGGCGACGCGCTCGGGGATGTTCACCGGGTGCTTGCCCTTGCGCGAGTGCACCACGGCGCCGATGGTCTCGTTGAATTCGTCGTATTCGGCGTCGACCCAGCTGAAGTTGCCCGCCGCCAGCAGCTTGGGCGTGACCTTGAACGAGGCCGCCAGCTCGATGCCGGTAGAGGTTTGCTGGCCTGCCTGCTCGGTGGCGTTGGGCACGGTCGAGGAGGGCACCGAGATGTTCTTGCGCACGATGCGATACGCCGCCGCCGTGGCCGAGCCGCGTCCGTCGAGGAAGTCGAACTTGCTGCCTACTTCCACCTGGCGCCCGCTGCTCAGGTCGAAATCGCCGACCTGGCCGAGCGAGGCGCCGGTCAGCGAGCCTCCCGGTGGCTCGGCCGAGGTGCTGTATTGGGTGTACAGGCTGACGTTGGAGGTCAGGTCGTAGACCAGGCCCAGGCGGCCGGTGAAAGCGTCCCAGCGCCGCGCCAGCTTGGCCCGGTTAACGTGGTCGACCACCTCGAAGTCGATATGGTCGTAGCGCAGCGCCGAGACCAGCGACAGCTGGTCGGTCAGGCGCGTGCGGTTCTCGACGAAGCCTGCGCTGGTGTCGGTGGTGGTGCTGCGGCCTTTGACGCGCGGCGCGTCCATGCCGGGGATGTCGAGGAAGTGGCCGGGCTGGAAGCCGTTCGGGTCGATGCGGTCGAAGGCGCCTTTGGACAGCGGGTAGAGGGTCTGCTGGTTGCGGTTGTAGTCGACGCCGAACGCCCAGTCGCTGGCCAGGCCGAACAGCTGGCCCTGGTGGGTCAGCTCGACGCGGTTGCCGTTGAGCGCTTGGTCGTGGCGCTGGCGATAGCCGCCGGAGCGGGCGATGCTGGTGTTACCGGCGTCGTAGCGGTACACCTCGAGGTTGCGGTAATCGCGCTGGCCGTTGTAGTGGTAGAAGGTGTTGCGTAGCTGGTTGCTGTCGTCGATGCGATAGTCGGTGATCGAGCGCAGCCAGCGGGTGCGCTGCTCGTAGCGGCCGTCCTCGACGTTGTAGTTGTCGAAGCGATTGTGCTTGTCGATGTGCAGGGTGCCGACCGCCGGTTGCAGCACCGGCGCGCCCCAGTATGGGCTGTCCTCTTGCTCTTCGAGGTACTCGATGGCCAGGGTATGCGAGAGCTGGTCGTTGATGTCGCTGAGCAGCGAGAAGGCCAGGTTGCCGGCGCCGTTCTCCTGGCGGTCGATATAGCCATTGGTGTGGGTGCGGCTGTAGTCCAGCCGCGCGTAGTGGCGGGGGCCGTCGCCGCGGTTGAGCGCCTTGTTGACGCCGACCGAGGTTTCCATCGTGTCGTAGCGAGCATAACTGACACGGCCTTCGAAGGTGTCCTCGTCGCGGTTGGCCAGCTTGGTGATCATGTTCAGGCTGCCGCCGACCGCGCCGCTGCCGTTGAGGAACGACGACGGTCCGCCGAGCAGTTCGACGCGGTCGTAGATCCATGCCCCGACTGGGCGCCCGGCGGCCCCGGACTGCAGGTTGATGCCGTTGAACAGCTGGCTGATCTGGGCGCCATTGAAGCCGCGGTACGCCACATAGCCGCCCCAGCCAGGTGGCGCCGAGGCGTTGACCCCGGGCAAGGCGTTGGCGGCGTCCTGGAAGTTGCGCGCGCCGATGCGCGCCAGGGTCTGGCGGTCGGCGACGCTGACCGAGGCGGGGTTCTCGCGGGCGCTGAGGTTCAGTCGCGAGCCGCTTTCGATGGGCCGGTCGAGGTCGAGGCGGGTAGCCTCCTGGTTCTGGTCGGTGGAGGCGGTGACGTTGCTGGCGGGCAGGGTCAAGGTGTCGTTTTGCGCCCAGGCGCAGGTTGCGCTGCCAACGAGCAGCGCCAAAGTGGTCATGCGAAACATGCAAGGCTTCCTGGCTGAAATCGATGAGCGCACGCCCGCTGCCGATCAGGCGGCACTCGGGCGTGGCGATGTCAGAACGCGAGAAGCGCGGCGGGGGAGGCGCGGGGATTGACCAGTGGCCAGCGCTGCTTGGGCAGGCGTGGCGCGGGTTGTCTGGGTAAGGGCTGGCTCGGCTCGAGGTTGAGCAAGGCCAGCAGGCCGAAGAACACGGCCAGCAGCGTGGCGTTGAACAGGCTGGCGATCACGCAGTCGCCGCTGGCCGGCAGCACCGGGTCGCTGAGGTCCTGGTCGCCTTTGAACACGCCGCTGCTGTCGGCCGCGCACCAGGCGGCGTCATCCAGCCCGGCAAGACGCAAGCCGGCCATCTGGCCATGGCCCATGGCGCACAGCAACGCGCCGAACAGGATGCTGAAATACAGCACCCAGGCGACTTGCGAGCGTGTGTGGCGGGCCAGCGTCATGGGTAAGGCTCGGGCAGTGGTCAGGCGAACTCGAGGGCGGAGTTTACAGGTTTTGCAGTGCCTGAAAAGCGCATTTGCATGGCCATGGCAATTCGTATGAGTGTCTTTAGCGGGGCAGGGACGGTTCGCCAAGCAGGACGCGCGGGCGGCGCTCGATCGGATAGGCGCCACACCAATTGCGATGGACACCTGCAGCCCCCCGCGACCCACAAACCGTGAATACCGCCCATCGGACCGAGTGCCCGCCGGCACTTGTATCGCTGCAAGGCTGTATGTATAACCAGCATTCATTCCCAGCCCTGCTTCCAGCCCCGTGATCGCCCATTCCGTCGACGACCCCTTGTACTACCTGCACAACTTCCGCCAGGTCCTGAGCTGGGTCGAGCAGCGCTATGCCGACCTGCTGAACCACGACGAGCTCGCCTTCATCCAGGCTTTCGCCGGCTTGCCGACTGCCGCCCAGGCCCTGCTGGTGCGCATGGTCATGCGCAAGGGCCAGTGGTTTCGCAGCGACAAGCTCGACTACAGCGAAATCGGCGACACCCAGGCCGCGCTGGCGCCCCTGCTGGCGTTGGGCTGGGTCGAGGCCGACGCGCCCATGACGCTCGAGCAGTTGTGGCCGCTGCTGCGCAAGGACGAGTTGGCACTGTGCTTTGCCGGGCAGTTGGCGCGGCCACGGGCGGGCAAGGCCGAGCTGCTGGCGCAATTGCAGGCGCTGGAGCTGCCCGCCAGGCCCCTGGCCGAATGGTACCCAGGCTTTGCGCCAGACCTGCTGCACTGGCGTCTGCAACCCTTGTGCGACCGCATGCGCCTGCTGTTCTTCGGCAACCTGTACCAGGACTGGTCGGACTTCGTGCTCACCGACCTGGGCGTATTCCGTTACGAACAGGTGCCGTTCAGCGACGATTCCCGGGCACTGCGCCAGCGTGCGGAGGTCGACCTGGCCATGGCCCTGCACCAGTGCGCCGAGCAGCTGCAGCAGGGCGTGGCGCCGGCCGAGGTGCTGGCGGCGTTGCCTGGGTTCGACAGTGGCAACCCTTGGCTGGCCCGGCGGCGGGCGCGCCTGTTGTTCAGCCTCGGCCAGCAGTGCGAACGCCTGGGCGATTGGGACCTGGCGCTGCAGGTCTACGCCGATTGCGCCCACCCGGAGGCGCGCATCCGCCAGGTGCGGGTGCACGAGCGCCGCGAGCAGTGGCCACAAGCCCACGCGTTGGCCACGCGCATGGCTTCGGCACCGGCCAATGCCCTGGAACAACAGGCCTTGGCGCGCCTGTTGCCACGCCTGCAGCGCAAGCTGGGCGGGCCGCCGCAGCCGCGCCGGCGCCAGGCCGCGGTCGCGCCGATCGAACTGGTGTTGCCGGCGGAACTCGCCGAGCTGGGCGTGGAGGAAGCCGTGCGGGTGCACCTGCAACAGGCCGGCGCTGTCGCCCATTATGTCGAGAACACGCTGTTCAACAGCCTGTTCGGCCTGTTGTGCTGGGAGGCGATCTTCGCCCCGGTGCCGGGGGCGTTTTTCCACCCCTTCCAGGCCGGCCCCCAGGACCTGCATGACGCCGATTTCCGGCAGCGCCGGGCGGCCTTGTTCGAGCGCTGCCTGGGCCGCCTGGACGATGGCAGCTACCGCGCGGCCATTCGCGACTGCTACGCGGCCAAGCAGGGCCTGCAGTCGCCGTTCGTGTTCTGGCAGATGCTCGATGCGGCGTTGCTCGAACAGGCCCTGGCCCATGTGCCGGCAGCGCACCTGAAGGCCTGCTTCGTGCGCCTGTTGCAGGATATCCGCGCCAACCGCGCCGGCATGCCAGACCTGATCCAGTTCTGGCCACAGGCGGGGCGCTACCGCATGGTCGAGGTCAAGGGCCCGGGGGACCGCCTGCAGGACAACCAGCTGCGCTGGCTCGAGTTCTGCCATGAACACGGCCTGCCGGTTGCGGTGTGCCATGTCCGCTGGGCGCCGCCGGCATGAGCTATACCGTTGCCGTGCGGGCCCTGTGCGAGTTCAGCGCCAAGGTTGGCGACCTGGACCTGCGGTTCACCCCGTCGCCCACCGCCGAGGAAGGCATGGCCGGGCATCGCCGGGTGGTGGCCCGGCGCGGGGCCGGGTATGAAGCCGAGGTGACGCTCGAGGGCGAGTACCAGGGCCTGCGCGTCCGTGGCCGGGCCGATGGCTACGACCCGGCGCGCAACCGCCTGGAAGAGATCAAGACCCACCGCGGCGACCTGGCTCGCCAGCCGGCCAACCATCGCCAGTTGCACTGGGCCCAGGCCAAGGTCTACGGTTGGCTGCTGTGCCAGGCGCGGCAACTGGCGGACATCGAGCTGGCCCTGGTGTACCTGGAGGTGGACAGCGATCGCCAGACCCTCATCAGCGAACGCCATGGCGCCGACGAACTGCGCCAGTTCTTCGAAAGCCAGTGCCAGTGCTTTCTGGCCTGGGCGCAAGCGCAGGCCCAGCGCCTGGCCGAGCGCGACCTGGGGCTACAGGCGCTGCGCTTTCCCTATCCTGCGTTCCGCCAGGGCCAGCGGCAGTTGGCCGAGACGCTGTACAAGGCGGTGAGCACTGGCCGTTGCCTGATGGCCCAGGCCAGCACCGGCATCGGCAAGACCCTCGGCACGTTGTTTCCGCTGCTCAAGGCGGTGGTACCGCAGCAACTGGACAAGCTGTACTTCCTGACCGCCAAGACGCCCGGCCGCGCCCTGGCGCTGGATGCCTTGCGGCAAATCACCCAGGCCTGCGCGCAACCGGCGCTGCGCAGCCTCGAACTGATCGCCCGCGACAAGGCCTGCGAATTTCCGGACAAGGCCTGCCATGGCGAGTCATGCCCATTGGCGCGGGGTTTCTACGACCGCTTGCCGGCCGCCCGCGCGGCGGCGGCGCAGGTGCCTTTGCTCGACCGTTCGACGCTGCGCGAGGTGGCCCTGGCGCATCAGGTCTGCCCGTATTACCTGGGCCAGGAGATGGCGCGCTGGGTCGACCTGCTGGTGGCCGACTACAACTATTATTTCGATGCCCACGCCTTGTTGTTCGGCCTGGCCCAGGTCAACCAGTGGCGCACCGCGGTGCTGGTGGACGAAGCGCACAACCTGGTGGAGCGCGGTCGGCAGATGTACAGCGCCAGCCTCGACCAGGGCCGGTTGCTGGCCCTGCGCCAGAGCAAGCCGGCCGGGTTGGGCAGCGCCCTGGACCGCCTGAATCGGCAGTGGAACGCGTTGTACAAGGCGCAGGTGGCGCCGTACCAGGCGGTCGAGCAATTGCCCGACGCCTTCCTTGGGGCATTGCAACAGTGCATCGGGCTGATCCAGGAGCGCATGAACCAGGCCCCGAGCGACGTCGAGCCCGCTGTGCTGGAGTTCTTCTACCAGGCGTTGCAGTTCAGCCGGGTCGCCGAACTGTTCGACCCGCACTTCCTGTTCGACATCACCCAGCGTAGCGGGCCGCGTGGCCGGCGCCTGGCCACGTTGTGCCTGCGCAACGTGGTGCCGGCGCGGCTGCTGGCGCCGCGGATGAGCGCGGCGCGCAGTGTCACCTTGTTCTCCGCCACCCTCAATCCGCAGCACTATTACCGCGACCTGCTGGGCATGCCGGCCGACACGGCCTGGCTGGAAGTCGCCGCGCCGTTTCGCGGCGAGCAGCTTCAGGTACGCATCGTCAGCGAGGTGTCGACCCGATACCAGCAGCGCCAGGCCTCGCTGGCGCCGATCGTCGCGTTGATCGCCGCCCAGTACCGCCGTCAGCCGGGCAACTACCTGGCGTTCTTCAGCAGTTTCGAATACCTGGAACAGGTGGCCGGGTTGCTGGCCGCGACCCACCCCGGCATCCCCCAGTGGCGCCAGGCACCGGGCATGGATGAAGCCAGTCGCGAGGCGTTCCTGGCGCGTTTCGTCGAGGACGGGCAGGGCGTTGGCTTCGCCGTGCTTGGTGGTGCGTTCGGCGAAGGGGTGGACCTGCCGGGCACGCGCCTGATCGGCGCCTTCGTCGCCACCCTGGGGCTGCCCCAGGTCAACCCGGTCAACGAGCAGTTCAAGCAGCGCCTGGGCCGGCAGTTTGGCGCGGGCTTCGACTACGCCTACCTGTACCCCGGGGTGCGCAAGGTGATCCAGGCGGCGGGCCGGGTCATCCGTGGCGATCAGGACCGTGGCGTGCTGCTGCTGATCGACGAGCGCTTCGCCGAGCCGCGGGTGCGGCAGATGTTCCCCAGCTGGTGGCACTGCGCCTGAACCTGCCCATCGCCTGGCGCTGAAACTCCCAGTACACTGCGCGTTCCAACCCCAACATCCGTTGAATCTAGAGGTTCTTGCATGACGCTCAGTCCTTTGGCAGGCAAACTGGCTCCGGCCAGCGTGCTGGTCGATATCCCCCGCCTGTTGACCGCTTACTACACCGGCCGCCCCGACGCCGCGGTAGCGGCCCAGCGCGTGGCCTTCGGCACCTCGGGCCACCGCGGCACCTCGCTGGAGCTGAGCTTCAACGAATACCACGTGCTGGCGATCACCCAGGCCATCTGCCTGTATCGCCAGGAGCAGGGCATCGACGGCCCCCTGTTCATCGGTGCCGACACCCACGCGCTGTCGGCGCCGGCCGCCGCCAGCGCCCTCGAGGTGCTGGCCGCCAACGGCGTGCAGGTGATGCTCAGCAAGGATGACGAATACACCCCGACCCCGGCGGTGTCCCACGCCATCCTCTGCTACAACCGTGGCCGCCAGCAGGGCCTGGCCGACGGTATCGTCATCACCCCGTCGCACAACCCGCCGCAAAGCGGTGGTTTCAAGTACAACCCGCCCAATGGCGGCCCTGCCGACAGCGACGTGACCAAGTGGGTCGAGGCCAAGGCCAACGAACTGCTGGCCGCCGGCCTGGCCGGGGTCAAGCGCATGGATTACCAGCAAGCCCTTGGCGCGGCGACCACCCAGCGCCATGACTACGTCAGCAGCTATGTCGCCGACCTGGAAAACGTCATCGACTTCGAGGTGATCCGCGGCGCCAACCTGCGCCTGGGTGTCGACCCGCTGGGCGGCGCCGGGGTGCGCTACTGGTCGGCCATCGCCGAGCGCTACCAGCTGAACCTGGAAGTGGTGAACACCGCGGTCGACCCGACGTTCCGCTTCATGACCGTCGACTGGGACGGGCAGATCCGCATGGACCCATCCTCGCCGTACGCCATGCAGGGCCTGATCGGCCTGCGCGAGCGTTTCGACGTCGCCTTCGCCTGCGACCCCGACCACGACCGGCACGGCATCGTCACCGCCGATGGCCTGCTGCAGCCGAACAACTACCTGGCCGTGGCCATCGACTACCTGTACCGCCACCGTCCGCAATGGCGCAGCGATGCGGCGGTGGGCAAGACCGTGGTCTCCAGCGGCCTGATCGACCGTGTTACCGCGGCGCTGGGCCGTGAGCTGTACGAAGTGCCGGTGGGCTTCAAGTTCTTCGCCCAGGGCCTGTTCGACGGTTCGCTGGGCTTTGGCGGCGAAGAGAGCGCCGGCGCCTCGTTCCTGCGCCGCGACGGCAGCGTCTGGGCCACCGACAAGGACGGCCTGATCCCGGCGTTGCTGGCGGCCGAGATGACCGCCCGCACCGGACGCACGCCGAGCCAGCGTTATGCCGAGCTCACCGCCGAGCTGGGCAAGCCCTACGCCACCCGCGTCGAGGCCAAGGCCGATGCACGGCAGAAGGCGTTGCTGAGCAAGCTGGCGCCGGAGCAGGTCAAGTCCACCGAGCTTGCCGGTGAGCCGATCGAGCAGATCCTCAGCCACGCGCCGGGCAACCACCAGGCCATCGGCGGGTTGAAGGTGATGACCGCCAACGGCTGGTTCGCCGCGCGGCCGTCGGGGACCGAGGACATCTACAAGATCTACGCCGAGAGCTTCATCGACGAGGCGCACCTCAAGCGCCTGGTGGCCGAAGCCCAGGTGCTGGTGGATGCGGCGATCGCCTGACCGGCCTCTGCCAGCGGTTTACCGGCCTGTAGGCTGCTCTGCGCAGGCGTTGGCTGCTAGTGGCGAACCCATGTACCGCGTCGCCTGGTTCGCCAGCAAGGCTGGCTCCTACAGGGCGCAGTAGGCTGCTCTCTGCGTAGGAGCCAGCCTTGCTGGCGAACCAGGCGACGCCGATGTTCAGCGCAAGTCGCTGCCGAGTAGGTTGTTCCATTTTTGGAACGATCCATGCCATTTTAGCTGTCTACCGCATGATTAGCCTCACCGGTAAGGTGACAGCCATCCACGAGAGGAGGCTTCTCATGAAAAAGATCCAAGGTATTTACCGCAGCCCCCACGCCCATTGGGTGGGTGACGGTTTCCCGGTACGCAGCCTGTTCACCTACGACAACCTGGCCCGCCATATCAGCCCGTTCCTGCTGCTGGACTATGCCGGCCCCCACGATTTTACGCCCACCAGCGCCCGTCGTGGCGTCGGCCAGCACCCGCACCGCGGCTTCGAGACCGTGACCATCGTCTACCAGGGCGAGCTGGAACACCGCGACTCCACCGGCGCCGGCGGGCTGATCGGCCCGGGCGACGTGCAATGGATGACCGCCGCCGGCGGCATCCTCCACGAGGAGTTCCATTCGCCGGCCTTCGCCAAGCGTGGCGGCACGCTGGAAATGGTCCAGCTGTGGGTCAACCTGCCAGCCAAGGACAAACACGCCGCCGCCGGCTACCAGACCCTGCTGGCCAAAGACATAGCGCTGGTGAACCTGGAAGGCGGGGCGGGCAGCCTGCGGGTGATCGCCGGGCGCTACCTGGATCACCAGGGCCCGGCCCGGACCTTCACCGACATGGACGTGTGGGACCTGCGGCTGAAGGCGGGTGCCTCGCTGCAACTGCCCGTTGCCGCCGGCCGCACTGCCGCGTTGGTGGTATTGCGCGGCAACCTGCGGGTCAATGACCAGCGCGAAGCCGGCCCGGCCAGCCTGGTGCTGTTGGAGCGTGACGGCGAGGACTTGCGCATCGAGGCGCTGGAGGATGTCAGCGTGCTGCTGCTCAGCGGCGAGCCGATCGATGAGCCGATCGTCGGCTACGGCCCGTTCGTGATGAACAGCCAGGCAGAAATTGCCGAGGCGTTCGACGACTTCCAGGCCGGACGCTTCGGCCAGATGGGCGGCGCCGAGCGTGGCGCCCGGCACTGACCACAGGTAGATTTCAATCGCCGGCAAGCCGGCGATTGTTTTTTTGGGTTACAGCTGCGCCGGCAGCACCGCGATATTGGTGCCGACCTGGCCACGCAAGTAGAGGGTGCTGCCGGCCCTGACGGCCTGGCACAGGTCGTTGTCCAGGGTCTGGTTGGGGTAGGTGGCCTTGGTGTTGAACATGCGGATGCGGGTATGGGTAGGCATCAGTGGGCTCCGAAGGTGCTGACGTTGCTGGTCGAGGAAGTCTGTTCGGCGTCGGCATGCTGTTCGCGGTCGCGGTAGGCCAGGTAGGTGCGGTGGGTGGCGTTGCTCAGTGGCTCGGATGACTTCGCCACCGTGGCCTTTGGCACCGAAGGCGGCCTGTTCGACCAGGCCGGTATCCCCACCGTGGTCTGCGGCCCGGGCAGCATGGCGCAAGGGCACAAGCCAGATGAGTTCGTCAGTGTCGAGCAGTTGCAGGGCTGTGACGCGATGCTGCGGCGCTTGGCCGAGTACCTCAGGCAGGCTTGAGGTCGCGGGGCGTCAGAACGTCGCCTTGACCTGCAAGCCGAACACCAAGGCATTGTCGATGTCCTGCGCGCCAAACGCCCCAGGCTCGACGATGTACTGCACGTCCGGACGCAGGTTCAGCCAGGACGTGGCCTGGTAGCCATAGCTGAGCTCGAGCAATTGCTCGGCGCTATCCAGGTTGGGCAAGCCTTGCCCGGCCTCGAGCGCCGCCGCTTGCAGCACATTGCGGCTGCGCGGGTTGGGTACCGCGCGCCCGTAGCCGAACGCCAGGGTATCGCGTGGACGAACTGCGAACGGCCGGTACAGCACCACACCGGCGCCGTACCAGCGGGTGAAGGGCGAGGCGGCCTGGCTCGATGCCGAGTACTGGCCAAAGGCATGCAGGCTGCGCCCAGGCGATGCCGGGCCGTGCCACAGCGCCTGGTCGACCAGCAGGTAGTGGCCGCTGCGGCCGGCGACGTGCTTGTCGCTGCCGATGCGCTGCACGTTGGAGCTGTCGTAGTAGTAGCCGAGCTTGTATTCGCCCGGCAGCGCGCCCTGGCGCTTGTACACCAGCTCCAGCGGCAGCACGGTGCCGGTGGTGTGCTTGGGCCCCAGGTGCCAGGCGCGGCTGGCATTGCCGTTGCTCGCGGGGTCAACGTTGAACGCCGCCAGCCGTAGCTGCCAGGCCGGCGCCAGGTCGTACTTGAGGCGCGCGCCGAGGTGGGCGTTGGGATAGTTGCTCCAGCCGCTGCCGCCGGACATGTTCAGCGGATGGCCGCAGAACCCGGCGTTCATGAAGTTGCACAGGATACCGCTGTCCAGGCCACCGAGGTCGTTGCCCATGGCCATGTAGCCGAGCTTGAGGTTCAGCGCCGGGGTGAGGTTGCGCGCGTAGCTGAGCTCGGTCAGGCGGGTATACAGGCCGCCGTAGTTTTCCTGGATCGGCAGACGGTTGCCGACCAGGTCTTCGGAGGCGCTGTTGCCGCGGCGGTCGTTGACGCTCAACTGGACTTGGCCGGCATCGTCCAGGCCGTACAGCTTCGCCAGGTCGAACTGCACGCCGAGCTTGATGTTCTGCGCATAGCGGGCCGAGCGGTGCAGGCCGCCGCGGGCGTTGTAGGCGGTCTCGCCGCTGTAGTCGCCGGTGAAGGTGACGCCGTCGGCTTGCAGCCGCTGGCGCAGGCCGCCCCAGTCGCCGGTGAGGGTAGTGGCGTCGGCCAGGGCGGTGGTGCTGCTCAGGGTCAGGAGCAGGGCGGGGGTGATGCGAGGTACGAAGCGCATTGCGAAATTCTCGGAACTGCTGAAGGCCATGGCGCGCCAAGCGCGCTCCTGCAGGGCCTCGTGCAAGGCCTGCGGGAGCGTGCTTGGCGCGTGCGGGAGCGCGATGCTTACGGCAGGGCGTAGGCCATCACATAATCGCCACGGTCGCTCGACTGACGCGCGCCGCCGGCGCTGATCACCACGTACTGCTTGCCGGTTTTCGGCGACACGTAGGTCATCGGCCCGCCCTGGCTGCCCACCGGCAGGCGGGCCTTCCAGATCTCATTGCCGTTGCTGCTGTCGTAGGCGCGCAGGTAGAAGTCCTGGGTGCCGGCGATGAACACCAGGCCGCCCTGGGTCGACAGGGTGCCGCCGAGGGTCGGCAGGCCGATCTTGATCGGCAGGTGCATGCGGATGCCGAGCGGGCCGGTGTCCTCGACGGTGCCCACCGGCACCTGCCAGGCAATCTGCCGGGTGTGCATGTCGATGGCGGTCAGGGTGCCGTAGGGCGGTGCCTGGCAGGGGATGCCGGCCACCGACAGGAAGCGGTTCTTGTTCACCGCGTACGGCGTGCCCTTGAGCGGCACGGCGCCCATGCCGGTATTCAGCGCCTCACCACCGGAGGCGGCGTCGCCCTGGTTCTGCGACGGCACCATCTGGATCCACAGGCCCAGGCGCATGTCGTTGACGAAGATGAAACCGTGCACCGGGTCGGTGGACAGGCTGCCCCAGTTCATGCCGCCCAGCGAGCCAGGGAAGCTCAGCGACAGGTCGGTGCCGGGCGCGGTATACAGGCCGTCGTAGCGCATCTTCTTGAAGTCGATGCGGCACAGCAGCTGGTCGTAAGGGGTCGCGCCCCACATGTCCGCCTCGGTCAGGGTCTGCGCGCCGATCTGCGGCATGCCCACCGATTTCGGCTGGGTCGGGGAATAGGGCTCATGGGGAATGTTGCTCGGCTTGACCGGCACTTCGTCGACCTGGGTCAGCGGCTTGCCGGTGGCACGGTCGAGCACGTAGAGCTGCCCGGCCTTGGTGCCGATCACCACGGCAGGCACGGTCTTGCCGTCATCGCCGGTGAAGTCGATCAGGCTCGGCTGCATCGGCAGGTCGAAGTCCCAGAGGTCGTTGTGCACGGTCTGGTACACCCATTTCTGGTTGCCGGTGGTGGCGTCCAGGGCCAGCACCGAGGCGCCGTAGGTGTGGTCCAGGGCGTTGCGTTCGACACCATAGATATCGGTGGACGAGGAGCCCATCGGCAGGAACAGGGTGTTCATCGCCGGGTCGTAGGACATCGGCGCCCAGCTGTTCGGCGTGCTGCGTACATAGGTGGCGTCGCCCTGCGGGGCGTTGCGCTGTTGCGGGTTGCCCGGGTCGAAGGCCCAGCGCATGGCCCCACTGATCACGTCGAAGCCACGGATCACGCCACCGGGCATGTCGGTCTGGACGTTGTCGGCGACGCGCCCGCCGACCACCACGGTGGTGCCGGCCATCAGCGGCGCGGACGACAACTGGTAGTACGAGTCCGGCACATTGCCCAGGCCGGCCTTGAGGTCGACCTGGCCGTTGTGGCCGAAGCCCTGGCAGAACGCGCCGGTGTCGGCGTCGACGGCGATCAGGCGGCCGTCGATGGTGTTGGTCAGCAGGCGTCGCTGGCAGTTGGCGCCGGGCGCCACGTGGGCCACGGTGACTGGCGAGCTGCCCGGCCGGGTCGGTTGCGCCAGGGGGGCACTGGCGTCGAAGTAGGCCATGCCGCGGCAGCGCTGCCAGACCTTGGACTGGGCGTTGATCGGATTTTTCCAGAGCTCGCGGCCGCTGTCGGCGTCCAGGGCGATCAGGTTGTTGTGCGGGGTGCAGATGAACACCTTGTCGCCGACCTGCAAGGGGGTCAGCTGGTCCTCGGCGCCGTTGCCGTCGCTGATGGCCACGTCACCGGTGTGGTAGGTCCAGGCCACCTGGAGCTTGTCGACGTTGCCACGGTTGATCTGGTCCAGCGCGGCGAAGCGGCTGCCACCTTCGCTGTTGCCGTAGTGGGCCCAGTTCTGCTGCGCCTTGCCCGGCGCTACCGGGGTCAGGCCCGGGCCCTTGCCGTTGGCGGCGACGCTGGGGTGGGCGACGAACATGTTGCCGGCGGCGATGGCCAGCCCCACGGCCAGCACGCCGGCCACGGCATAGGCAGCGCGCGCCTGGCGCCGCACCAGCTGTGGGTAGGCCAGCGCGACCACCAGGCCGATCGCGGTGAACATGAACAGGCGCGAGAACAGCGGCCAGAACACCAGGCCCGTGTCGGCCAGCGCCCAGGCCAGGGTGCCGAGCAGGAACAGGGCGTACAGCCAGGCCCCAGCCGGCTTGCGCCGGGCGATGAGGATGCCGGCGATGGCCATGGCCAGGCCGCCGACCAGGAAGTACCAGGAGCCGCCCAGGCCGGCCAGCGTGACACCGCCAGCAGCCAGGAGCAGGCCGAGCAGGGCGATGACCACGCCAAGGCCGACCAGGATGAATGTGGAGCCGCCAGGGGCGCGGGGGGTGTGTTTCATGCCGGGGATCTCGCAGGTGGAATGCGCGGCAGTGTAAGCCCTTAGCAAGCTAATTAACAAGTTAGTACATTTTCGAGATTCCATCCGCTCCCGTGTCTTCTGCTTCGCGCGCAAGGCTGGCAGGTCGCGGCCGGCGAACACCGGCGCAGCCGGTGCCAGCCACTGCGGCGCCTGGTTCGCCAGCAAGGCTGGCTCCTACGGGCGGGCAGGCCGCAGACGGCGTAGGAGCCGGCCTTGCCGGCGAACACCGGCATAGCCGGTGCCATCCACCGCGGCACCTGCTTCGCCAGCACGCTCCTACAGTTGCAAGCCTTCCAGCAAACAGCGCAGCGCTGCTTTCACCCGTTCGGCGGCCTGTTGCGGATCGTCCTGGGCAACCACCCACATCCCGCTGTCGCCCATTGCGCCGTTGATCAAATGGGCCATGGCCACGGCATCGAACGCCCGCAACCGCCCGGCCTGCTGCAGCTCCACCAGGCCCTGGGCCATCGGCCCGATGTAGCTGGCTTCCTCCAGCTCGCGCAGCCGCGGGCCGAGCACAGCCGGGGCGTCTTGCAGCAGGATCCGCCGCAAGGCCGGGTCGTGCAGCAGGTCGTAGTAGTGCAGGCAGGTGTCGATGTAGCCCTCCCACGGGTCGGTATGGCTGTCGTAGCGGGCATCCAGGGCCTGGTTGATCGCGTCCAGCAGGTGCTGGACCACGGCGCTGAACAGCCCGGCCTTGCCGCCGAAATGGTGGTGCAGGGCGCCACGCGTCAGGCCGACCTCGGCGCACAGGTCGTCCATGACCACGGCAGCGAAGCCCTTTTCGGCGAACTGGCGGCGGGCGGCGGCAATCAGCCGTTCGGTGGTGTCGGCGCTCATGGCGGCGCGGCTGCGGCGAGGGGCGGGCATGGGAACTCCAAGGCGAAAGCGATGCAGCGCAAATTAGCATACGTTGCGTATGTCAATAAATGGCATTAGCATACGCAGCGTATGTCAATTGGAGGTTGTGACCGTGACTGCCCGTGTTTCAACGACCCCGGTGGCCTGGCTGGGCGAACTGCCCGGCCTGCTGCGCCTGGCCTTGCCCCTGGTGCTGGGCTTGTCGGCCGCCGAGCTGATCAGCCTGACCGACACCGTGCTGCTGGCATCGCTGGGCACCGTGGTACTGGCCTGTGTCGCCCTGACCAGCAGCGCCGGGCTGATTTTCCACGCAGGCTTGTACGGCATGCTCGCGACCCTGAGCGTGCGCGTCGGCCATGCCCATGGCGCCGATGACCCGGCTGATGTGGCGCGCACCTTGCGTGGCGGGCTTGGCTACGGCCTGCTGGTCGGCAGCCTCGGCTGCCTGGCGATGCTCGCCAGCTTGCCGCTGCTGCAATGGCTGGGCGTGCCGCTGCCTGATGTGGCGCTGTTGACGCCGTACTGGCAGGCCATGGCGGTGTTCCTGATCCCCTATTGCCTGGCGGTGGTGTTCAAGGACGTGCTGGAGGCCATTGGCCGGCCGTGGGTGGCTGTGCTGCTGGTGATGAGCGCGGTGCTGTTCAATATCCCGCTGAGCTATGGCCTGATCCATGGCCATTTCGGCCTGCCGGCCCTGGGCCTGGTCGGGGCGGGGATCGCCGGGGTGATCGCCGAGTCGTTGGCGGTCGCCTTGGCCCTGGCCTACTGGCGCCTGGCGCCCTCGCTGGCGCGCTACCGCCTGGCGCCCCTGGGGCCGCCCCTGGGCTGGAAGACCTTGCTCGGCGAGGGCTGGCCATTGGGCCTGGGCTACCTGGCCGAGGCCGGCGCGGTGGTGATCGCCGCCTGGATGCTCGGCTGGCTGGGCAACGCGGCCCTGGCGGCCAACCAGGTGGTGCAGTCGATCGGCGCGCTGCTGTACATGCTGCCGCTGGGCATGGCGGCGGCGGTGAGCATCCGCATCAGCCAGGCCCAGGGCCGTGGCCAGACCACGCGCATCCGCGCCATCGGCAGCGCCACCTTCATCAGCGTCACGGCCTGGATGCTGCTGGCCACGGTGCTGCTGGCGCTGTTTGGCCGGCGCATCGCCGAGGCCATGAGCGACGACCCGCAGGTGATTGCCATCGCCGTGCCGATGTTCGTGGTGGTCGCCGCCATGCAAGTGGCCGACGGCTTGCAGTCCACCGCGCTGGGGGCCCTGCGCGGCTTGCAGGATTACCGCTGGCCGGTGGGGGTGACGCTGGTCAGCTACTGGTTGCTGGCACTGCCGCTGAGCTACTGGCTGGCGTTCCATTCGGCGCTGGGCGCGGTAGGGGTGTGGGTCGGCTTTGCCAGCGGCCTGACGGTGGCGGCGCTGCTGCTGCCCTGGCGCTTCTACCAGCTGCAGCGGCCGGCGCCGCGCGGCGCTGCGGTTCAGGCGCGATAGAACACCTCCAGCCACACCGTCGCCACGCCGGGTTCGGTCCAGGCCACCCGGTGGCGACAGTGGGCGGGGATGTCCAGGTGATCGCCAGCGCGCAGCACGCGAGGCTGGTTTTCATGCGCCAGCTGCAGCCCGGCGCTGCCGCTGAGCAGGACCACCCATTCGCCTTCGTCCTGGTCATACCAGAAGCCGGACGGGCTGGCCTGGCCAGTGGAAACGATGCGCTCGATACGCACGCCCGGGCGTTCGAGCAAGGTGCTCAATTGCTCCTCGGCCTGGGCGTCCAGGGGCGGCAGGGCAGTGAACAGGTTGCCAGGCATGAAGACCTCCATGGAGTTGATTGCACGGCAAGATTGTAGGAAGGTTCCCGGCTTTGCCCCAGGGAAAGTGCAATGGACAAGCTGCTGGCGATCAAGGCGTTCATGGCTACCGTCGAGGCCCGGGGGTTTTCCGCCGCCGCGCGCAAGCTCGGCGTGGCGACCTCGTCGGTGTCGCGGTTGGTCGACGCCCTGGAGCAGGACCTGGGCGCCAGCCTGTTCAATCGCTCGACCCGCCAGGTGAGCCTGACCGAAGCCGGTGCCGGTTACTACCAGCGTGCGCGGGATATCGTCGAGGCCCTGGCCGATGCCGATGCCAGCGTCGCCGATCGTGGCGAGGCGCCGGTGGGGGTGCTGCGCCTGTGCCTGCCGGTGGAGTTCGGGCGGCGGGTGATCGCCCCCCACCTGGGCGCGTTTCTGGCGCGCCACCCGGGGCTGGAGCTGGACATCGACCTCAGCGATCGGTTCGACGACCTGCTCGATGGCCGCTACGACCTGACCATCCGCCTCGGCGAGCCTGCCCCCAGCGACGAACTGGTGTGCCGCCGGCTGGGGCAGTTCCAGCGTTGGCTGGTGGCCAGCCCGGCTTACCTGGCGGCACGGGCGCCCTTGCAGCAGCCGCAACAACTGGCCGATTGCGCCTGCCTGCGCTTTCGCTACGGCCAGGCCGCCCGGCCCTGGCGGCTGCGTCAGGGGCAGCAGACCCTGGAGCTGAATGTCGCCGGGCCCCTGCGCAGCGCCAACGCCGACCTGTTGCGCGAGGCCGCCATTGCCGGCAGCGGCGTCGCGCTGCTGGCCGACTGGCTGGTGCGCGGCGATGTCGAGGCCGGGCGCCTGCACCGCCTGTTCGCCGACTGGGAGGTCAGCCCCGGTATCGCCAGCACCGGGATCAATGCCTTGTACCTGCCCAACCACCGCGGTTCGCGGCGGGTGATGGCGTTCGTGGCGTTCTGCGAGGCACTGCTGGCAGGCTGAACCGTTGCGCGCTGCGCAAAAGCCCGTTGCGCAGGCGGTGGATTCTCGTCCGCAGGCGGGCACGGCACCATGCGCGCACTTTCTGTCATTCGCGAGGCATTGCCCCATGCATCCTTCCCTGACTGTCGCCCAACCCGCGGCCCCTGGCCTGAGCCGGGCCCTGGTGACCCTGCTGGCGTTCTGCTGCGGCGCCATCGTCGCCAATATCTATTACGCGCAACCCATCGTCGGGCTGATCGCCCCGGACCTGGGCCTGTCCGGCGAGCGTGCCAGCCTGATCGTGTCCCTGACCCAGCTGGGTTATGCCCTGGGCCTGTTGCTGCTGGTGCCGTTGGCCGACTTGCTGGAAAACCGCCGGTTGATGGTCGCCACCGCGCTACTGGCCACCCTCAGTCTCTTGTTGGCCGGCACCCGTGGCCACGGCCAGGGGGCCGCGTTCCTGGCCTATGCCGGGTTGATCGGTTTCAGCTCGGTGTCGGTGCAGATGCTGATTCCCCTGGCGGCGCACCTGGCCCCCGAGCAGCAGCGCGGGCGGGTGGTGGGCAACATCATGGGCGGTTTGCTGCTGGGTATCCTGCTGGCGCGTCCGCTGTCGAGCCTGGTGGCCGATCACTTCGGCTGGCGCGTGGTGTTCATCGGCGCCGCCGGGGTGATGCTGGCGATCATCCTGTTGCTGGCGCTGACCCTGCCGCGCCGTGTGCCTGAGCACAAGGCCAGCTATGCCGGGCTGATGCGCTCGCTGCTGGTGCTGCTGCGCCGCTATCCGCTGCTGCGCCAGCGGGCGTTGTACCAGGCGCTGATGTTCGCCGCCTTCAGCCTGTACTGGACCGCAGTGCCCTTGGCGCTGGCGCAGGAACATGGCCTGAGCCAGAGCCAGATTGCCCTGTTCGCCCTGGTCGGGGCGGTGGGCGCGGTGGCGGCGCCGCTGGCCGGGCGCCTGGCCGATGCCGGGCATGGGCGGCGGGCGTCGTTGCTGGCGATGGGCTTGGCGCCGCTGGCGCTGGTGCTCGGTGTCAGCGCGCCGGGCATGAGCGTGATTGGCCTGGGGGTGACCGGGGTGCTGCTGGATTTCGCGGTGCAGATGAACATGGTGATCGGCCAGCGCGAGGTCTATGCCTTGGACCCGGCCAGCCGCGGGCGGCTCAATGCGCTGTACATGACCAGCATCTTCCTCGGCGGGGCCGTGGGCTCGGCGCTGGCCAGCGGGGTGTACGCGCAGTTCGGCTGGGGCGGCGTGGCGCTGCTGGGGGCGGGGCTGCCGGCCGTGGCGCTGGCGGTGTTCCTGCTGGTCGCGGATGGGCGAGGCCGTTGAGCGACCGGGCCCTGCGCGAGCGGGCCGGTCACGTTTGGCTAACGCCCCAGTGGCAAGGCCACGCCGATTACCGCGAACAATCCCCCGCAACAACGGTTGAAGCCCCGGCCACCCTTGGCCAGCCACGGGCGAATGCGAAACGCCAGGCGCGCCAGCAGGTATTCGACCAGGCACTCGACGCTGGCGAAGGTCGCCGCCATCACCACGAACTGCAGCAGCAAGCCACGCTGCGGGTCTATGAACTGAGGCAGGAAGGCGCCGTAGAACAACAGCACCTTGGGGTTGGCCATGGCCGACAGGCAGCCCTGGCGGAACAGCCCGGCATTGCTCAGCCGGGCGCTGCCCTGGGGCTGCTCCAGGTGCAGCGCCGGGCTGCGCCACAACTGGATGCCCAGCCACAGCAGATAGGCCCCGCCCAGCCACTTGAGCACGCTCAGCAGCGAGGCCGAGGCTTGCAGCAGGGCGCTCAGGCCGAACAGGGTCAGGGCGATCAGGGCGCTGAAACCGAACACCCCGCCAACAATGGTGAACAGCGTTCGCCGGGCACCGTATAGCGCGCCGTGGGTCAGGGCCAGCAGGCTGTTGGGGCCGGGGGTCAGCGACAGGCCAATGCTGGCCAGCAGGTAGATGAGCCAGGTGTGGAGTGCCATGCTAGGTGCCTTTAACCAATTCAGGGCGCCAGTGTAGGGCACAGTGTTGCAATGGACGGGTATTATCTGGACATTCAACGGTTCTATCTGGACGCCCGATGACACCCGACCTGCGCTTGCTGATCCTGCCCTTGCCGGCGTTCGCGCTGCTGCCCTTTGGCGGTTTTCTCGACAAATTGCGGTTTTCGGCCGATGACGAGGACTACAGCCGCCAGCGCTACTGCAGTTGGCGCATCCTCGGGCTCGATGCCACCCCGGTGGAATCGAGCAGTGGCGCGGTGGTGCAGGTGGAGCTGACCGCGCAACAGCTGGACTGGAGCGACTTCGATTACCTGGTGCTGTTCGGTGGGCGCAATGCCGCGGCCACCGCGGCGCTGGCCCCGCGCTACAAACCCTTGCTGCGCCAGGCGGTGAAGGCGGGGGTGAAGCTGGTGAGCATCGACAACGCGGCGTTCCTGCTGGCCGCCTGCGGTTTGCTGGAGGGCCACAAGGTGGTGCTGCACTGGCGCCACGAGGCGGAGTTTCGCGCGTCGTTCCCGCAGCTACAGGTGCTGACCGAACAGTTGTACTGCTTCGATGGCGCGCGCATCAGCTGCGCCGGCGGCACCGCCGCCATCGACTTGGCGGTGGCCCTGATCGCCCAGGCCAGTGGCCGGGCCCGGGCGCTCAAGGGGCTGGCCGACATGCTGGTGGACGAGAGCCGCGACAGCCGCCATGCCCTGCGTTCGCTGGAGGCTGGGCCCGAGCAGGCGCGCGCGGTGCAACGGGCGAGCGCGCTGATGCGCCATCACCTGGCGGCGCCAGTGACCATCGAGGCCTTGGCCGCCGAGCTGGGTATCAGTCGGCGCCAGCTCGACCGCCAGTTCCAGGCCAGTCATGGCATGAGCGCCAAGGCCTGGTGGCTGGAGATGCGCTTGCAGCAGGCGCGCTGGCGGCTGCTCAACTCCAGCCACAGCCTGGCGCAGATCGCCGATGAAGTGGGCATGGGCGACGCCAGTTACCTGGGCAAGTGGGTGCGGCGGCGCTTTGGCTGCACGGCGCAGGCGTTGCGCAGGTCGTGAGATCGGGGCGGTGCGCCTCCATGGCCATGCTGCCACAGGGGGTGTGCATGGCAGGCGGATCTTTTGTGCCCTACTGCGGCGTACCGAACAACCCCGTCCAGTAGATGCCGGCATCGCTCTTCGGGTCCACGGCATAGGCCGCGCCCAGTTCACGGAAGTCCGGGTTCATCAGGGTGGCGCAATGCCCAGGGCTGGCCAGCCAGCCATCGACCACCTTGCGCGCGGTGTCGCGCCCGGCGGCGATGTTCTCGCCGATCTGCCGGTACAGGTAGCCGGCCAGCTCCGCGCGGTCGCCCGGGGTGCGGCCCTCGCGGTCGATATGGTCGAAGAAGTTCTGGTTGGCCATGTTGCGCGTGTGGGTGGCGGCGACCCCGGCCAGGGGCGTGCTCCAGGTCAGGGCGGGGGCGGCCGGGTAGGGCTGGCCGCCGCACTGGCGCGGCAGGTTGCGCGCGGCGTTGACTTCCTGCAGCAGCTTCTGGCCTTCGGCCTGCCAGTCGCCCAGGCGGCCGCTGAGCAGTGGCCGGGCCAGGACGATGCGCCAGTCGCGGCCTTCCTGGCTGACGCCGATATCGACGAACTGCGGGTCGAGCACCACCTGGCAGAAGCTTTCCTCGACGGCCTTCATCGCCGCCTTGGCGTCGCGCGGGCCGGACAGGCTGATGGCTTGCACGTTGACCATGGGGTAGGCGGCGCGGGTCATGGCCTGCTGCAGGTCGCGGGTGCCTTCCGGCGACAGCGCCAGGCGCGTGTCGCTGTTGAGCGGCGGCAGTTCCAGCGAGGCTTCGCCAGCGCAGCGCTGGGCCTGGCTGCGGTAACGGTTGATCGTATCGATCAGTTGCGCTTCTTCGCCGGTGAAGGCCTGGGCGCCGCTGCTGGCGAGCAGGCCCAGCGTCAGGCCGAAGAGGCAGGCAACGGATGGGACGCGCATGTGGATCTCCCTGTAACTGGCAGCGTCGGGTCTGCGCTGCTCATCCTACACAAGCGCGCGGTGTTTGGCCCGGCGTTGTGCGATGCGTGAAAACGCCCGGCAATCGATTGCGAGCGGCAAAAGAGGGAGTAGACCGTGGGTAATCGGGAAAGTGCGATTTGCCATGGCTCAATGGGCCAACGCCGGGTTCGGCCGGTAGAACAGCAAGTGCCGGGTTTCGGCGCTCTTGCGGTAGGCCTTGGATCAAGGCTTTTCGTACAGCGCCTAGCCAAACGGCGTCAACCCAGCGCCAGGCTCAGCACCAACGGCAGGGTCGCGGCGCCAAGCACGGTCTGCAAAGCGATGATGGTCGCCATCAGCGGCGCGTTGCCGCCCATCTGCCGGGCCATCACATAGGACGACGAGGCGGTGGGCAGCGCCTGGAACAGCACCGCCACCACCGCCGCCTGGCCGTCCAGGCCGAGCAGGCGGCACAGGCCCCAGGTGGTCAGCGGCATGACCAGGAACTTGAACAGCGAGGCCGCCAGCAGTGGCTTGACCTGTTGCCCCAGGCGCGCGCCACCCAGGGCTGCGCCGACACACAGCAAGCCCAGCGGCAAGGCGGCCTGGCCCAAGGCCTTGACCGTCGGCTCCAGCCCCGCCGGTAGCCCCAGGCCGCTCACCCGCAGCAGCAGGCCGCCGGCGCAGCCGACGATCAGCGGATTGGCGAAGATTGCCCTGAGCACCGTGGCCGGCGAGCTGTGGCGGGCGCTGAAACGGGCGAACACCAACACGCAGAGCAGGTTCACCAAGGGCACGATGGCGGCGTTGGCCACCGCCGCCAGGGCGATCCCGGCGCTGCCGTAGAGGCCGGCGGCAAGGGTGGCGCCGATATAGTTGTTGAAGCGCACGCCGCCCTGGAACACCGAGGTGAAGTCGGCCCCGTCGTGGCTGGCCGCGCCCTGGTAGAGCAGCAGCAACAGCGCGCCGAGCAGGGTCGAGAGCATCAGCACGCCGACCATGCCCAGCACCGGCACGCCGTCGAGGTTGGCGCTGGCCAGGCCATGCAGGAACAGTGACGGCAGCAGCACGTAGTAGCTCAGGCGCTCGGCGCCGGGCCAGAAGCTCTCGGCGACAAAGCCGCGGACCCGCAGCCAGGTGCCCAGGGCGATGAGCAGGATGATCGGGACCAGGGTGGTCAGCAGCAGGTGGAGCATGGCGGGCAGTCCGTGAACGGGTACCGGCACAGGGTAGCGGAGGGCAGTGCGCAGAAAAAACGGTGTTTTCTGCAGTGACTGTTGAGAAAAACTGCATTGTTGCTAGGGCCGCGTTGCGCCCCTAGGCCTCCAGCGCTGTTTTCAGCACCGCGCTCAAGTGCCTGCGCTGGCTCTTCTCGTGCTCGAGCAGCACCATGCGCCGGGTCAGTTGCGGTTCGCCGAAGGGCAGCACGCTGGCCGCCGGCAGGCGGGCCAGGTCGTCGTCGCTCATGGGGATGATCGCCACCCCCAGGCCCATGGCGGCCATGCGCGCCAGGGCTTCCTGGCTGTCCAGTTCCATTTGCTCGCTGACTTGCAGGCGCTGGCGGCGCAGCTCCTGCTCGATCTGCCGACCGGCCCAGGCGCGCTTGTCGAAGCGCAGGAACGGCTGGCTGGCGAGCAATGCGGGCAGGCTCTGCCCAGCCAGCTCGGCGCTGGCGATGGCCCAGAAGCGGTCTTCGAACAAGGGCACGTAGTGCAGGCTCTGCGGATAGGGGCTGACCGGCTCGGTGGTGATGGCTGCGTCCAGCTCGCCATCTTCGACCCGCCGCGCCAGCTCCGCCGACATGCCGGAGACCACGCTGACATGCAATTGCGGGTGGTGCGCCTTGATCCACACCAGCGCTCGCGGCAGGCGCCGGGCCAGCACCGTGTGGATGGCGCCGATACGCAGCCGGCCGCGCAGCGCCGGGCCGCTGGCCAGGGTGTCGGCCAGTTCGTCGTAGGCGGCGAGAATCCCCTCGGCGCGAGCCACGGCCAGTTGGCCGGCCTCGGTGAGCACCACTTGCCGACGGCTGCGGTCGAACAAGGCCACCTGCAGTTCGTCCTCCAGGGTCTTGATGTGCAGGCTCACGGCCGACGGGGTCAGGCTCAGCAGGTCGGCGGCACGGGCGAAGGTGCCGTGGCGGGCGATGGTGACCAGGGTGCGCAGGGCTTTGAGGGACACGCGAGGCAAGCTCCGGTGGCGGGCATGGTGGACACGATACGCGAATACCTGGTTCAGCGCCTGGGCTGCCCGTAGGCCTGGCTGATGCGGTCGATGACCATGGCCAGGGCGACGATCGCCAGGCCCGCCTCGACGCCCTGGCCGACATTGAGGGTCTGGATCCCGGCCAGCACGTCTTCACCCAGCCCGCGGGCACCGATCATCGAGGCCACCACCACCATCGACAGGGCCATCATCACCGACTGGTTAAGCCCGGCCATGATGCTTGGCAGCGCCAGGGGCAGGGCGATGCGCCGTAGCCGCTGCCAGCGCCCGGCGCCCAGGCCATGGGCGGCCTGCAATAGCGACGGGTCGATCTGCGCCAGGCCCAGTTGGGTCAGGCGCACCAGGGGCGGCAGGGCGTAGATCAAGGTGGCGAACACCGCCGGCACCTTGCCCAGGCCGAACAGCATCAGCACCGGGATCAGGTAGACGAAGGCCGGCAGCGTCTGCATCACGTCGAGCACCGGCAGCAGCAGGCGCCGGGCCAGCGGACGGGTGGCCAGGACAATGCCCAACGGTACGCCGAGCAGCACGCACAGTCCGGTGCTCACCAGTACCAGGGCCAGGGTCTGCAACAGTTTGTCCCACAGCCCGAGCACGCCGATCAGCATCAGCAAGCCGGTCAGCCCCAGGGCCCTGGCCAGGCTGCGGCTGGCATGCCAGGCCAGCAGGCCGACCAGCAGCAACAGCAGCCACCAGGGCAGGGCGCGCAGCAGGTTCTCCAGCCCCACCAGTAGCTGCAGCAACTGATCGGAGAGGCTGCGCAGGTGATCGCCGTAATGCAGCACCAGCCAATCGACCAGCTGGTTGACCGAGGATGCGAACGAAAACTGCAGGGCTTCGGGAAAGCCGCCGCTCACAGGCCGGCCTCGACCTGGGCGGCGTTCTCGGCCGGCAGCCAGGCTTTCCACACCTGCGGGTTGTCACGCAGGAAGGCAATCGCAGCGTCGCGTGGCTTCTGCCGGGTTTCGCTCATGCGGGCCAGGGCCTTGTTCAGGGTGGCGATGGGCAGGTCGACCTTCTCGAACGCCGCGACCAGTTGCGGGTAGTTATCGCGAAACGCCTTCGACACGCCGATGGAGAGCTTGGCTGGCAGCGAGCGGCTGCCTTTGGGCCGGGGGTTGGCGGCATCGGTCAGGGTGGCCCAGGCGGCGGCGTCGAACGGCGGTTCTTCAAGGCGTACCAGGTCGTAGCGGCCCATCAGCGGCGTGGGGCTCCAGTAATAGAACAGCACCGGTTGGCCGCGGCGGATGGCCGAGGCGATCTCGGCGTCGAGGGCGGCGCCGGAGCCACTGCGAAAGTTGTTGTACAGCCCGTCCAGGCCATAGGCCTTGAGCTTCTGGCTGTTGACGGTCTCGGAGGTCCAGCCGCTGGGGCTGTTGAGGAAACGGCCCTTGCCGGGGGCTTCGGGGTCCTTGAACACCTCGGGGTAACGCTTGAGGTCATCGACGCTGCGCAGGTCCGGGGCCAGGGGTTTCAGGTTGCGTGCAGGATCACCCTTGATCACGTAGGCCGGTACCCACCAGCCTTCCGCGGCGTTTTTCACCGTGTCGCCCAGGGCGAACACCTGGCCGGCCTGTTCGGCCTTGACCCAGGCGGGACTGCGCCCGGCCCACTCCTCGGCGATCACCTGCAGGTCGTTGCGCGCCAGGGCCACTTCCATGCTGACCGTGCTGCCGGGCAGGGTGTCGGTGCGGTAGCCGTAACCGTGCTCGACGATCAGGCGCAGGATCTCGGTGGTCAGCGCGCCGCTTTCCCAGCCGATGGCGCCGAAATGGATGGGAGCGGGTTGTTCGGTCGCGGCGGCGGTGTCGGTGTTGGCCAGGCCGCAGGCCAGGAGCAGGCCGGCCAGCAAGGTGGGGAACTTCTTCATTGGCGCCTCGTCGGTTGCCGGTCCTTGGGTTGCGCCAGAAGTGTAGACGACGAGGGTGATGGGGCTGCGCAGCAGCCCCCTGCAATTTTGAGGGTGACTCAGCATCTGGGGCCGCTGCGCGCCCCGTTCGCGACGCAAGGCCGCTCCTACAGGGGAACGCGCCAGCCTGGGAAATCGGGGCTGGTAGCAGCCCCGACGGGGGGAATCAAACGCGGAACTGGTCCATCAGGCCCTGCTGCTGATTGGCCAGGCTGTTCAGCGACTGGCTGACCCGCGCCGATTCGTTGGCCTGGCCGCTCAGCGACTCGGTGACATCACGGATGGTGGCGACGTTGCTGTTGATCTCCTCGGCCACTGCACTCTGCTCCTCGGCGGCGCTGGCGATCTGCAGGTTCATGTCGGTGATCACCGTCACCGCCTGGCCGATGCGCTGCAATGCGCTGACGGCCTGGCCGACCTGCTCGACGCCACCTTGGGCCTGGCGATGGCTGCTGTCCATGGCGCCAACCACTTCCTGGGTGCCGGCCTGCAGGGCCTCGATCACCTGGCGGGTCTCTTCCACCGACTCCTGGGTGCGGCGCGCCAGGTTGCGTACTTCGTCGGCGACCACGGCGAAACCGCGTCCGGCTTCGCCAGCACGGGCGGCCTCGATGGCGGCGTTGAGGGCCAGCAGGTTGGTCTGCTCGGCGATCGAGCGGATCACCTCCAGTACCGAGCCGATCTTCTCGCTGTTGTGCGCCAGGCCTTCGACCTGGGCCATGGCACTGCTCATGTCGGCGGCCAGGGTGTCGATGCTGGTGGTGGTGCGGTCGATCACCGCCAGGCCTTCGCGGGTGGCCTGGTCGGCTTCGCGCGCGGCCTGGGCGGCTTGCGCAGCGCTGCGGGCGACGTCCTGGGCGGTGGCGCTCATTTCGTGGGAGGCGGTGGCCACCTGGTCGACCTGGCGGTACTGTTGCTCCATGCCGGCACTGGTCTGGGCGGCGATGGCCGCGGACTGGTCGGCGGTGCCACGGGCGGCCTGCACCGAGCGCTTCACTTCGGCGATGGTCGGTTGCAGCTTGTCGAGGAAACGGTTGAACCAGCCCGCCAGCTCGCCCAGCTCATCGCGCTTGTCGTATTGCAGGCGGCGAGTCAGGTCGCCTTCGCCGCTGGCGATGTCCTTGAGCATGGCGGCCACGCCGAGGATCGGCCGGGTCACGCCACGGGCCATCAGCCAGACCAGCAGCAGGCCGGCGATGGCGGCGGCCAGGCCCAGGCCCAGTTCGAGCAGGGTGCCGCTGGTGTTGAGGGTGTCGAGTTCCTGCTTGAGGGCTTCGGCCGGGCCGGTCAGGGCGTTTTCCGGCACATCCAGCAGCACGCCCCAGGGCTTGCCACCGGGGATCGGCTCGAAGGCGGCCAGCACCTTCAGGCGCTGCTGGTCGTGGAGGATCTGCAGCTTGCCGTCGGCGAGCTTGCGCACCAGTTCGCCGCCCTGGGCCTGGTCGACCTGGTCGAAACGCTTGGCCAGCAGGCCGGCATCGGCGCTGTAGCCGGCCAGCAGGCCGACCGGGCTGAGGATGCCGACCGTGGTGCGGCCTTCGTAGAGGCTGCGGCTGGCGGCCTGGCTCAGGGCCTGCAGGCTGTTGAGGTTGATGTCGATGGACAAGGTGGCGATCACCTTGCCGTTGGCCTTGAGCGGGAACACGATGCTGGTCATCAGCACGCGCTGGCCGTCGATGTCATAGAAGTAGGGCTCGACCACGCATACCGCGCCGGTGCTGCGCGGGCACACCCACCAGGTGTTGGCCGGTTGGCCGCTGGGGCCGATCTCGGTATTGGCCATGTCGTGCTCGGGCAGGGCCATCGAGGTCAGCTGGCCGGCGCGCGGTTGCGACCAGTACAGGGCGAAGCGCCCGGTCTCGTTGCTGCCCAGCTCGCTCTGCCCGGCGAACAACTTGTCCTTGGCATCCAGCGCGCCTGGCTCGAACACCAGCGACAGGCCCAGCAGGTCGGGGTTGGCCTGCAAGGCCGCACGCACCTGGGCGGTCATGTCCTGGCGCAGGTCGTAGGCGTCGAGGAAGCGTTTTTCCGCCTGTTCGCGCAGGAACAGCACCTGGCGGGCAAAGCCGGCGCCGTACTGGTAGGCGTCCATGAACTGGCGGCGGATGTTCAGGGCCTGCACTTCGCCCTGGGACTCGATGCGCGACTGGGCCGCCTCGGTGAGCATCTGCATGCTGCTGGCCTTGACCAGGTCCGAACTGTGGTCCATGCGGTACAGCGAAAGGCCGACGAGCAGGGTGACGATGGCGGCCAGGCACAGGCCCGCCAGCAGGGTGATCTTCCATTGGATGGAGAGTTGTCGCAGCAAAGGCATGGGGAAAATCCCTTGTAATAGGTTTGATGCTGCCGACTGTGTCGGCGCTCGCGCGGCTTTCTTTATTCAAACGTTCAATTTAATTCTCCGACTTTCGTCTATACCCGGTGGTAGTGCGCGGCGCAGAGGCTTTTGACTTATGCCGGCCTGTGCTTCAGAGTGTGCGCCCTTCATAACAACATCCCCTGGTCCGGCCGCTGCCTGCGCGCAGCCTGTCGCCGGAGCGTCCCGCTTTTGTCTGTCGTAACGAGGTTTGCACACCATGAATGCAGTGATTGCCGCGGTTGGGCTCATGCTGGTCCTGAGCCTGTCCCGCGTGCATGTGGTCATCGCGCTGATCATCGGCGCCCTGGCCGGGGGCCTGGTCGGTGGACTGGGTATCGAAGGCACGCTCAAGGCCTTCAACGGCGGCTTGGGGGGCGGTGCCACGGTGGCGCTGTCCTATGCGTTGCTCGGCGCCTTTGCCGTGGCCATCGCCAAGTCGGGCCTGGCCCATGCCCTGGCCGACCGGGCGCTGGCGATGATCGACCGGCAGGGCCACGCCGAAGGCGGCAAGGTCAAGTGGTTGTTGATTGGCTTGATGCTGGTGGTGGCGGTGTCGTCGCAGAACATCCTGCCGATCCACATCGCCTTCATTCCGTTGCTGGTGCCGCCGCTGCTGTACGTGCTGACGCGCCTGCGCATCGACCGCCGGCTGATCGCCTGCGTGATCACCTTCGGCCTGATCACCCCGTACATGTTCCTGCCGGTGGGTTTCGGCAACATCTTCCTCAACGAGATCCTGCTGGCCAACGTGGCCCGCGCCGGGGTCGATGTGAGCGGCGTCAATGTCACCCATGCCATGGCCATCCCCGCCGCCGGCATGCTCGCCGGCCTGTTGCTGGCGGTGTGCTTCAGCTACCGCAAGAAGCGTGACTACGACCTGGCGCGTATCGAGCAGGTCGAGCAAGTGAGCGTGCAATACAACCCGGTGACCCTGCTGGTGGCTGGCGTGGCCATTGCCGCGGCGTTCGTCATCCAGCTGTGGCTGGACTCGATGATCATCGGTGCCATGGTGGGTTTCCTGATCTTCTCGTTGTCGGGCATCGTGCGCTGGAAGGACACCGACGACCTGTTCACCGAAGGCATGAAGATGATGGCGATGATCGGTTTCATCATGATCGCCGCCTCGGGCTTTGCCGAAGTGATGAAGGCCACCGGCGAGGTGAAGTCGCTGGTCGAGGCCTCGGCGCAGTGGATCAACCACAGCAAGGGCGTCGGTGCGCTGCTGATGTTGCTGGTGGGGCTGCTGGTGACCATGGGTATCGGCTCGTCGTTCTCCACCGTGCCGATCCTGGCGGCGATCTTCGTGCCGCTGTGCGTGCAGCTGGGCTTCGACCCGCTGGCCACCGTGTGCATCGTCGGCACCGCCGGTGCCTTGGGCGATGCCGGCTCGCCGGCCTCGGACTCGACCCTTGGACCGACCTCGGGGCTGAACGTGGATGGTCAGCACCACCATATCTGGGACACGGTGGTACCGACGTTCATCCACTACAACCTGCCGTTGCTGGCGTTTGGCTGGCTGGCGGCGATGTCGCTGTAAGGCTTCGCGCCGCGCCTGCAGGCAACCGCGGGTCCCGGTAGGCTGGCGCCTACCGTGTGCTGGATGCCGCGCGGCTGGGCGGTGCCTTGATGTGATTGAGCACGGTGCTGCCATCCTTGCTGCGGGTGAGGTAGACCGGCAGCACCTTGGGCAGGGTGTCGACCAGGCGCTCGACCTCGGCGGTGTTGTAGATACCGCTGATGCGAATATTGCCGGTGCTTTCGTCGGCCAGCCGCAAGGGCTGCTCGAGGTAGCGATTGATCACCGGCAGGGCCTGGGCCAGGCTCAGGTTGTCGAGCACCAGCTTGCCCTTGCGCCAGGCCAGGCTGTTGGCGTAGTCGTCGCTCTGGTTCAGTTCAGGCTCGAAATCGCCCTGGTGGTAGCTGGCCTGCATCCCTGGGCCCAGGCGGTAACCGCCGTTGTGGCCATTGCTGCTGACCAGCACCGAGCCTTCCACCAGGGTGACCTTGACCTGGTCCTGGTACTTCCACACGTTGAACTGGGTCCCGGTGACCCGGGTCTGGCCGTTGCCGGCACGGACGATGAACGGGTGGCTGGCGTCGTGGCTGACCTTGAAGAACGCCTCGCCCTTGACCAGGGTGACGCGGCGTTCGTCCTTGTAATTCAAAAAGCGCAATTCGCTGTTGAGGTTCAGTTCGACCCGGCTGCCATCGCTCAGGCGTACTTGCTGGCGTTGGTTGCCGGCCTCGAAGTGTTGATAGCTGTCCGGCAGCCAGCCCTGTTCCCAGCCGACCCAGCCGGCCAAGGGCAGGGCCAGCAGGGTGACGGCCGCCGCCGTGGCCAGCGGCTGCCAACGGCGCGCACGCGAGCGGGGCGCAAGCGGCGGCTTGAGTTCGACCACCTGGGCGCTGCGCGGCAGCAGGTCGGCGGTTTGCCAGATCTCCAGCATCGCCTGGTATTCCTCGGCGTGCCGTGGGTCGGCCGCCTGCCACTGCGCGAAGGCGCGCTGTTCGGCCGCCGTGCAATCTTCGGCGTGCAGGCGCATGCACCAGTGCGCGGCGGCATCGGTGATGGCATCGTCTTCGCTGGGGATGTGGCGGTCGTGGTTCATTGCGGCTCCCGGTTTTGCGGCATTCTACCCTTGGCGCGGGGTTCCGAGAACGTGTTAATGGCGAATGACTATCAATTGAGCTGAATTTCGTCGTATCTGAGGTTGGGTTGCATCCGTATTCCCTTGCCTGTCGCTGCAAAGCGTTCAGTTTCCCGTCATCCCCTGATGAACCTTTCATGACAAAAGTTCGGTAGCAAAGCGCCATCCCCGTCAAAGCCATGGACACGCAAAGGGCGTCGGGCCACCAGGCCAGGCACAGCGTAGGAGCGGGGCGATGGGATCTATGGAACGCTACACGAAAGTGGGAATGCAGGAGCTCGACCAACGCCTGGCGAAAATCGTCGAGGCCGCGCGCAAGCAGCCGGTATCGGTGTACCGCTACGGCGCGCCCTGGGTCTGGATCGTCTCCCAGGAAGACTGGCAGGGCGCCCTGCGCGAGGTCGCCAGCTGCGTGCCCCCCGGGCACTCGCTGGCGCTGCTCAAGCCGCGTATCGAGGCGCTGCTGGTCGAGCACCAGGGGCCATTGGCGAGGCTCGCCGAGCAACAGGGCATGATCATCGCCCCGCACACCCTGATGCAGGTGTTGCTGTTGCAACTGCTGTATTCGGTGCCCAGCGAAAAGCAGCTCTACGAGCAGCTCACCTACAACCTGCTGTTCCGCTGGTTCGCCGGCCTGGAGCTGAAATCGCGGGTGTGGAACTTCAGCCTGTTCAGCCATGACCTCGGCGTGCTGCTGGCCAGCCCCATGGCCGTGTCGCTGTTGCAGCGCATGGTCGACGAGGTGCTCGGCGCCAGCCTGCAGGCGATGCCCGAGTTCAGCCTCAACCTGGGCCTGCTGCACAGCTGGCTGGCACGTCACGACAACCACTAGAAACCCAACCAACTGCAGGCGCTCAAGGGGGCGGTGTGGAGCATTTTTTCTTCAAACGATGCGGCGTTGGCGCAGGGGTGCTGCTGTGCCTGCTGTCGGCCACGGCGGTGGCCGAGGCGCCGGCGAGCGCGCCTGAACGGCGGGTCGAGATCAACGAATACGTGGTGCGCGGCAACACCGTGCTCGATGCCCAGGCCATCGAAGAGGCGGTGTACCCGTACCTCGGCCCGGACCGGACCCTGGCCGACCTGGAGGGCGCCCGCGAAGCCTTGCAGAAAAGCTACCAGGCCCGCGGCTACCAGTCGGTGTTCGTCGAGCTGCCGGAGCAGAAGGTCGAGGGCGGCATCGTCTACCTGAACGTGACCGAGACCAAGGTCGGGCGGGTACGCGTGGTCGGCGCCAAGCATTACTCGCCAGTGGAGATCCGCGAGCAGGTGCCGGCGCTGGAGGAGGGCAAGGTGCCTGACTTCGCCCAGGTCCAGGATGAACTGGCGAGCCTGAACCGTACCCCTGGCCGCCAGGTCGTGCCCTTGGTGCGCGAAGGCCAGCGCCCCGGCACCATGGACGTCGACCTGCAAGTCGAGGACAAGCAGCCCTGGAGTTTGACCCTGGGCCTGAACAACGACCACAGCGCCGACACCGAAAAACTGCGCAGCATCGTCAGCCTTGGCTACAACAACCTCTGGCAGGCCGGCCACAGCGTGTCGCTGACCTGGTTCACCGCACCCGAAGACCGCGACAATGCCGAGGTCTGGTCGGGCTCCTACGCCATGCCGCTGAACGCGCGCTGGACCTTGCAGTTCTCCGGCTACCAGTCCGACAGCGACGTGGCCACCGTGGGTGGCAGCAACGTGCTGGGCAAGGGGCATTCCTACGGCGTCTCGGCCATCTACAACCTGCCGGGCGTCGGCGCCTGGGCCCATGCCTTGTCGCTGGGCGTGGACTTCAAGGACTTCGACGAGCAAGTCGCCCTGGGCAACAGCCGCGACAAGGTGCCGCTCAAGTACGCACCGATCACCCTGGGCTACAACGGCTACCGCTTCACCGAGCAGGACCAGTTGAGCCTGGGCCTGAACCTGGTGGCCGGCACCGGCAGCCTGTTCGGCTACGGCAGCGACGACCAGGCGTTCGACAACAAGCGCTTCCGTGCCGACTCAAGCTTCGCCCTGATCAAGGGCGACGGCAGCTATGCGTTCGACTTTGCTGGCAACTGGCAAAGCGCATCCAAGCTGGCCTTCCAGCTGGCTTCCGGGCCGCTGGTGTCGAACGAGCAGTTCGCCGCCGGTGGCGCCACTTCGGTGCGCGGCTACCTGGCCGCCGAACGCACCGGCGACGATGGCGTGCTGTTCTCCCAGGAGCTGCGCAGCCCCTCCATCGGCCGCTATGTCGGCAGCTACATCAGCGACTGGCGCTTCTATCTGTTCGCCGAAGGCGCGCAACTGCGCTTGCAGGACGCCCTGCCCGAACAGGACGACAGCTACAGCCTGGCCAGTGTCGGCATCGGCACCCGCGCCAGCCTCAACGACTGGTTGTCCGGCAGCCTCGACTGGGCCGTGCCGCTCAAGGACGGCCCCAACACCGACAAGAACGACCCGCGCCTGCACTTCAGCGTGCAGGCGACTTTCTGAGCTTTCGACCTAGTGAGCTTGCAACCTTCCGACTGGCATCGACCTGGAGACCTCTCATGCAACGCCTGATCTTGACCTTGCTGCTGTGCCTGGGCTTCGCCCTGCCAGGCAGCGCCAGCGCCTGGTGGCAGGACGACTGGATGTACCGCAAGCAGATTGCCGTGGACACCACGCCCCAAGGCGCCGGCCTGACCCAGGCGTTGGGCCGCACGGCGCTGCTGGTGCGCCTGCACACCGGTAATTTCAGCTTCGACGGTGTCAGCGAGACTGGCGCGGATATCCGCTTCGTCAGTGCCGACGACAAGACCGTGCTCAACCACCACGTCGAGCAGTTCGACCCGCTGATGGGCATGGCGCTGATCTGGGTGGATGTGCCGCGCATCGAGGCTGGCCAGCGCCAGGAGCTGTGGATGTACTACGGCAATCCCAAGGCCCAGCCCCCCGCTGGCCAGCCGAGCTTCGACGCCGACTACACCGCGCTGTACCACTTCGACGGCGCCACGCCGCGCGATGCCAGCCCCTTCGGTAACCCGCTGCAAGGGCCGACGGTCAGCGTCGATGGCGTGATCGGCCGGGCCGTCCAGCTCGGTGGCCAGGCCTTGCAGCTGCCGGCCAGCGCCTCGCTGCAACTGCCGGCCGGCGCGGCCTTCACCTTCAGCACCTGGTTGCGCCAGGACCAGGCGTTGGGCGAGCAGCTGTTGCTGGCCCGGCGCGAGGCCGGTCATAGCCTGCTGCTGGGCCTGGCCCAGGGCGTGCCCTTCGTCGAGGTCGACGGCCAGCGTGCCACTGCCAACCAGGCGCTCAGCGCCGGGCAATGGCAGCACCTGGCCCTGGTGGGCGAGGGCGGCAACCTGAGCGTGCTGGTCGAGGGCCAGCCTGTCGCGCGCCTGGGCGCCAGCCCAGCGGCCTTCAGTGGCGCAATCGGCATTGGCGGCGACCTGCCGCCGGTCGAGGGCGAGGCCGCCAGCTCCTACGCCGTCTTTGTCGGTGCCCTGGACGAAGTGCGCTTGTCCCGGGTTGCCCGCACCCCGGCCAGCCTGCAGGCCGACGTGCTGGCCCAGGGCGCCGAGTCGCGGCTGGTGGTGTACGGCGTCGACGAGCAGCAGTCGGGCTTCGGCTTCGGCGGCCTGGGTTTCCTGCTCAAGGCGGTGCCGGTGGATGCCTGGGTGATCATCGCCATCCTGGTGCTGATGATGGTGCAGTCGTGGGTGATCATGCTGCGCAAGCAGCGCACCTTGAACCGCGTCACGGCGGCCAACGCGCAGTTCCGTGAGCAGTTCGCCACGGTCGGCACGCGCCTGGAGCAGTTCGCCGACGACCGCGACCTGCAGGCGCGCCTGTTCGACTCCTCGCTGTGGCGCCTGTACCTGGTGGCCGTGCAGGAAATTCGCACCCGTCGCGCCCAGGGCGCCGACACCAGCGAGGTGTCGGCGGCCACCATCGAGGCGATTCGCTGCTCCATGGACGGCGTGCGCACCCGGGAGAACCAGGCGCTGTCGGCGAAGTTGTCGAGCCTGTCCAACGCCATTGCCGGCGGCCCGTACATCGGCCTGCTCGGCACCGTGCTGGGGATCATGGTGGTGTTCCTCGGCACCGCCATGGCCGGTGACGTCAACATCAACGCCATTGCCCCGGGCATGGCCGCCGCGCTGCTGGCCACCGCCATGGGCCTGTTCGTCGCCATCCCGGCGCTGTTCGGCTACAACCGCCTGACCACCCGCAACCGCGAAGTCAGCGCCGACATGCGGGTGTTCGTCGACGAGTTCATCACCCGCCTGGCCGAGCTGCATGGCCAGGGCCAGGCCGGCGAAGCCGCGCAGCGCAGCAGCGCGCGCGGCATCAGCCCGTCGGTTCCAGCGTGAGGGCGCAGCCATGGCATCGGTGAACAACGCCCATGACGACGACGCCGACGCGGCCGTGGACAGCATCAACATCACCCCGCTGGTGGATGTGCTCATGGTGGTGCTGGTGATGTTCATCCTCACCGCCACCGCGCAGGTCTCGGGGATCCAGGTACAGCTGCCCAAGGCCAGCGCCTCGGTGTCGTTGGCCCAGCCCAAGACCAAGGCGATCTCGATCAACGACGCAGGCCAGGTGTTCCTCGACGCCTACCCGGTGACCTTGCAGGAGCTCGAGGACCGCCTGCGCAGCGAGAAGGCGCGCAACCCGGACTTCCCGCTGATCGTGCGCGGCGACGCTGGGGTGCAGTACCAGAAGGTGGTCGAGGTGCTCGACTTGCTGCGTCGCCTCGAACTGGCCCAAGTTGGGCTGGTGACCGGCAAGCCGAACCAGGGGTGAGGGCGGGTATGCACGCTAAAGCCAATCCCCGTCGCCTGCTGAGCTGGGCCGTGCTTGCCGTGGCCGGCGTAGGCCTGGCCTGGCTGCTGTGGCAGTGGGCCAACGACATGGCCGGGGTGCGCCGCGAGGCGCCCAAGGTGCCGGCGATCATCCCGCTGCCACCCCCGCCGCCACCGCCCCCACCGGAACCGCCGAAGGAACCCGAGCCGCCGGTGGAGGAAAAGATCGTCGAGCCGCAACCGGTGCCGGAGGCCGAAGAAGTCAAGCCGGCCGAAGCGGCGCCGGACCCAGCCCAGGACCTGGCCGACCCCATGCAGATGGACGGTGACGCGCAGGCCGGCAGCGACAGTTTCAACGTCGGTGCCGGCAAGGGCGGCGGCATGGCCGGCGGTGGCGGTGGGGGGCTGGGCAGCGGCACTTACAGCCAATACCTGGCCTACGCCTTCCAGCGCTTGCTGCGCGACAACCCCGAGCTGCGCAACCTGGTGTTCAACCTGCAGGCCGAGATCTGGCTCAGCGCCGCCGGGGAAATCACCCGGGTCGAGCTGCTGCGCGGCAGTGGCGAGCCTGAGGTCGATGCCCAGGTGCTCGCCGCCCTGCGCGCCGCCCGCGCCCTCGACCAGCGCCCGCCCGCCAGCCTCACTTTGCCGGTGAAGATCGCCCTGCAGGGGCGCCGGCCATGAACCACGCAGCCGCACAGACCAACAGGAGTTGCACACCCATGAAGTGCCCAGTGAACCGATTGACCCTGGCGCTCGGCCTGCTGGCCGCCGCCACCGCGGTCGGTCCGGCCGTCGCCCACGCCTCGCCGTCGGAAAACGCGACCGTCAACCTGATCCGCCTGCTGGTGGAGCAGGGCGTGCTCAAGCAGGACAAGGCCGCTGCCTTGATCGCCCAGGCCGAGCGCGAGGCCCAGCAGGCGCGTGCCGCCAGCAGCGCGCCCATCGTCGCCCAGGCCCCGGCGGCCAACGGCGAGGTGCGGGTGCAGTACGTGCCGGCCATCGTGCGCCAGCAGATCCGCGACGAGATCAAGGCCGAAGTGCTGAACACCGCCAAGCAGGAACAGTGGGCCGCGCCCAATAGCTTCCCCGACTGGGCTTCGCGCATCAGCTTCGACGGCGACCTGCGCCTGCGCGGCGAGTCGCGCTCGTATGCCGACAGCAACAGCAACGAGATCGTCGACTTTGCCAAGCTCAACGAGAAGGGCCCCTACGACGTCAACTCCAACAGCAGCTCGAGCCTGCCGCCGTTGCTCAACACCCGCGAGGACCGCGACAGCATCCTGCGCCTGCGCGCGCGCTTCGGCCTCAAGGCGCAACTGGCCGAGCACTGGGTGGCGGGCATCCGCATTGCCACCGGTTCCAACAACAACCCGGTGTCGACCACCCAGAACCTCGGTGGTGGCTTCGGCAAGAAAGACCTGTGGCTCGACCAGGGCTATGTCAGCTGGAGCCCGAGCGAGCGCCTGACCCTGACCGGCGGGCGCATCGCCAACCCGTTCATGTCCACCGATATTCTTTATTCCCACGACCTCAACTTCGACGGCCTGGCGGCGATCTTCGACCAGCCGGTGAATCGCGACCTCAGCGTGTTCGGTACCGTCGGCGCGTTCCCCGTGCAGTACAGCGACGATAACGCCACCAGCAATGGTTTCGACAAGGAGGACAGCGACAACAAATGGCTGTATGGCGCCCAGCTCGGTGCCAAGTGGGCGATCAACGAGCACAACCGGCTCAAGGGCGCGGCCGCCTACTACCGCTTCGACGATATCGTCGGCGAGCGTTCAAGCCCTTGTGCGCCCTGGGATGGCCAGCCCGGTTGCGACACCGACGAGACCCGCCCGACCTTCATGCAGAAGGGCAACACCCTGTTCCTGCTGCGCGATATCACGCCGAACCCGGCCAACCCGGCCGCCACGGCGCAACCGCAATTCGTCGGTATCGCCTCGCAGTTCGAGCTGCTCGACCTGAACCTGGTCTGGGACACCGATCTGCCCCATGACTTCAAGCTACGCAGCCAGGCCAACTACATCCACAACCTGGCCTACGACGAAGGCGAAATGCGCAAGCGCTCGGCCGGCCAACTGGCCAACAACGTCGATGAAGACGGCAACATCAAGAGCGGCAGCGACGCCTGGATGTTCCAGTTCACCCTGGGCAACGCCCTGGACATGCGCAAGGCGGGCGACTGGAACCTGTTCGCCGGCTACAAGCGCATCGAGCCCGATGCGCTGCCGGACGGCTTCAACGACTCCAGCTTCCACCTGGGAGGCACCAACGCCAAGGGTTATTTCCTCGGCGGCAACTACGGCCTGGCCGACAACGTCTACGCTACAGCACGCTGGCTGAGCAGCGAGGCGGTCTACGGCGCGCCGTTTGATATCGATGTGCTACAACTTGAAGTCAACACCCGTTTCTAGGGAAGGAGCACGGGCATGAACAAGGGAGCTTACCGCCGTCGCTGTACCTGGCTGGTGCTGGCCCTGGGCGCAAGCCTGGCGGCCTCGGTGTCGGCCGATACCCTCGAGGAACGCCTGCGCGCCCAGCTGCGCAGCACCACCCAGCAACTCCAGGCGCTGCAGAGCGAACAGGCCCAGGCCAGCGCCGCGCGCCAGGCCGCCGAGCAGCAGCGCGATGCCGCCCTGGGCCAGGTGCGCGAGCTCACCGCGCAGCTGGCCAAGGCCCGCGGCCAGAGCGAGCAACTGGCCGGGCAGCAGCAGGCCGTGCACAACCAGGCCCAGGCCCTGGTGGCCAGCAGCAACGCGCAGCTGCACAAGTACAAGCAAGCCTATGACGAACTGCTGGGCATGGCGCGGGCCAAGCAAAGCGAGCGCGCCGGCCTGCAGGCGCAACTGGCCGAGCGCGATGGCCAGGTGCAGCAATGCCAGGCACGCAACCAGCAGATGTACGCGGTGGCCAAGCAGATGCTGGTCGCCTACGAGAAGGTCGATATCACCGATGTGGTGAAGATGCGCCAGCCGTTCGCAGGCGGTGCCCGGGTGCGCTTCGAGGAGCTGGCCCAGGCCTATGGCGACAAACTCTACGAAAGCCAGTTCGACGCCCCAACGGGCGTGACCCCGTGATGTTTTCTCAACGCAAGGAAGTAAGCACATGACCGCAGTCACCCTGATCGAAACCGTTAGCGCCGACTCCCTGACCCAGCTGCTGCAGGACGCCGGCTGCCGGGTCAATCGCACCGAACAGAACGCCGTGGTGCAACTGCTCAGCGCCAGCCAGGGCGTGGGCTATGCCGTACGCTTCGGCAACCGTGCCGTGGGCAAGGAGGGCGAGTTCCTCGACTTCACCTTCAGCTGCGCCCTGCGCATCCAGGGCGAGCTGCCGGCGGGCCTGGCCGAGCACTGGAACGCCAGCCGTCGCTTCGCCCGCCTGTCGGTGCAGGGCGAGTTCCTGGTGATGGAACAGGACGTGGTGGTCGCCGACGGCGTCAGCCAGCAGCACCTGTTGGGCAGCCTGGTGCTGTGGGACCGATTGCTGCAGGAACTGATCGTCTACCTGCGCGACTACAGCCGCAACGTCGCCGACCCGCAGCCGGCCCAGGTCGGCGCAGACCAAGAGCACGCCTCGTGACGGCGCGCACTTTCTGGGCCAGCGCCGGCGCGCTGGCCGTGGTCGCGGTGGCGGTCGCCCTGGCCTTGCGCCCGGGCGATGAACCGGTGGCGGCGGCGCGCTCGGCGTCGGCGTCCTTGCAGGCCAGCAACGACAGCGGCCCGGCCCTGGCCAGCCTGGGCCAGCAGAAGGTCGGCAGCGGTGAGCTCAAGGCCCTGATTGCGCAGTTGCCCGAAGACGCCCGGGCCAACCTGCGTGGCGATCGCCCGGCCCTGGAAGCGTGGATCCGCGCGCGCCTGGCGGAAAAGGCCCTGTACCAGCAGGCCGAAGCCCAGGGCTGGTTGCAACGGCCCGAGATCCAGGCGCAGACCCGCGCGGCCACCGAGCAGATCGTGCTGCGCGACTACCTGAACTCGGTGAGCCAGGTGCCCGACGACTACCCCAGCGAAGCTGAGCTCAAGCAGGCCTATGAGGCCGGCAAGGCCGGGTTGCAATTGCCGGTGCGCTACCGCCTGAGCCAGATCTTCCTGCGGCTGGAGAACCCCAGGGATGACGAGGCGTTGCGCAAGCAGGCCCAGGCCCTGGCCAAGCAGGCCCAGGCCGGCGATGCCGATTTCGCCGCGCTGGCCCGTGAGCACTCGCAGGATACCGGCACGGCCGCCAGGGGCGGCGACACTGGCCTGCAAGCCCTGGCGCAATTGTTGCCCGAGGTGCGCGGGGTGGTGCCCAGGCTCAAGGTCGGCGCGGTCAGCGAGCCGGTGCAGAGCGCGGCGGGGTACCACATCATCAAGCTGGTCGAGCAGCAGCCGGCGCGTGCGGCGACGCTCGAGGAGGTCGCCCCGCGTCTGCGCCAGCTACTGCGTGCCCAGCGCCAGGAACAGGTGGCCAAGGCCTACGTCGAAGGCATGTTCGACAGCGCCACCCTGAGTATCGATGGCGCGGCGCTCAACCAGGTGCTCGAGAGCAGCCGCTGAACCTCAACAACCATGGAAGAGCCGGGCCTGCCCAGGCGGGCCCGCGGGAGGCGAGGGATGCCGATCGATCTGTCCCGGGGGCGACCCCCGGAAACCGCCATGCCTGTCGTTCGCCCCCAGGTGCCGTTGGCCCTGGACGAACAGACCCTCAACTGTTTTCTGGTCACCGCCCGTTGCGGCTGCTTCATGCAGGCGGCGCGGCGGCTGAACCTCAAGCCGGTGGCGCTGCGTAAACGCCTGGCAGCGCTGGAAGCGCGCCTGGGCTACAGCCTGTTCGTCAACCGCAACAACAACCCGGTGCTCAGCCAGCAGGGCGAGCGTTTGCTGCTGGTGCTGCAAGCCCGCGAGCCCGCAGTGTCGGTGCAGTTGCCGCAGGAGCAGGGCGCCCAGGTGCGCCTGGCGGTGGCCGAGCCGCTGTTGCAGGACCTGCTGGGGCGCAACCTGATCAACTTCGTGCGCCAGCATGCGGGCATGCGCCTGGAGGTGGCCACGCTCGACGGCTGCCAGGCGCCGCAGCAAGGGGTCGACATCGCGCTCTGGCTGGGCGACTTGCAACCGCCTGGCTACACCCAGGGTGGCGTGCCCGAGGCGTTGGCCACGCTGGACTATCTACCGCATATCGCCAAGCGCTATGCCCGCGAGGCGAATCGGCCGGGCAGCCTGTCCGACTTGCAGGACTACATGCTGGTGCAGTGGCAGGGGGAAGTCGGCGTCGAGGCGCTGAGGCCTTGGCAGGCCCTGCTGCAGAGCCGTAGCGCCGGGGTGACGCAGATCCAGGACTACGAGATGTACTGCCAGTTGATCAAGTGCAGTGCCAGCGTGGGCTTGCTCGCGCACTATGCCGGGCACCTGGACCGTGGCCTGCTGGCATTGCCGGGGCTGTTCGGCGAGCCGATGCGCCGCCGGGTGTGGCTGGCGGTCAACGCCGACACCGAGGGCGACCCCTTGGTGCAGGTGATGGTCGCGGCGATCCGCGCCGCGTTCGACGAGCGCCGCGAGTGGTTCCGATAGACCAGCCGCACAGCTGCCATGGACGGTTCCGGCAGCAGCCAGCCTTGCTGGCGAAGCAGGCGACGCGGAGCATGAGCTGGCGAGAGAGTCACCCGGCCTTGCGCAAGGTCAGGTTGATCCGCCGCTCGCCCATGCGCGGGTGCACGCCCGGCTTGATCGGCAGTACCCCATGAAAGCGCAACCGGTCCTGGCCGCCCCACACCAGCACATCGCCATGGTTCAGGGCGATGCGCTGGGTACGGTCCGCGCGCTGCATGCCGCCGAACAGGAACACCGCCGGCAACCCCAGGGAAATCGACACGATCGGCTGCCCGTAGTCCTGCTCGTCGCGGTCCTGGTGCAAGCTCAGGCGCGTGCCGGGCAGGTAATGGTTGACCAGGCAGGCATCCGCTACGAACCCCTCGAAACCGGCCAGCGCGGCCGCCCGTGCGGCCAGTGCCAGCAGCATGGGCGGTAGTGCTGGCCACGGCTTGCCACTGAGCGGATCCGTGGCGCTGTAGCGGTAGCCTTCGGCATCGCTGACCCAGCCCAGTGCCCCGCAATTGGTCAGCGCAACCGCCATGTGCTGCCCGCCCGGCGTGCGCATGTGCCGAAACGGCGCCGCGCGCAGCACCGGGCGCAGGGCGTCGAGCAGGGCCTCGAGCTCGGCCAGGGCGAAGCCGGGCAGCAGCACGGTATGGCTGGCCAGGCGTTGCGGCTGGGTGCCGAACAGGTCGAGGTCGGATTGGATCATGGCGCACCTGGACGCGATAGTTGCCGAGCATTCTATCCCCTTCATGAATTTTTAATTAGCCCGCTAATCAAGGCTTTGACATTCACTGCCTAGGCAGTAATATTTGTACACAATTGCCCGAGCAGACCCTCATGTCCCATTTCACCCCGGAAAACTTCCAGACCTGCACCATCGGCATGCTGCTCGGCCGCGCCGCGCTGCTCAAGGACCGTATCCTCGACTGGCACCTGGAAGCCGACGGGGTCACTGCCGCGCAGTTCAAGGTGTTGATCATCGTCACCCAGTACCAGGTCGATACCCCGGCCGAGCTGTGCCGCTACCTGGGCCTGGACAGTGGTTCGATGACGCGCATGCTCGACCGCCTTGAACACAAGGGCCTGATCCTGCGCCACCGCTGCCCCGACGACCGTCGCCAGGTGCGCCTGGCGCTCACCGCCGATGGCCAGCGCCTGGCCGATCGCCTGCCTCAGGTAGGCGCGGCGGCGATGAACGAGCTGGTCGGGGTGCTTGAGGCGCAGGAGCTGAAAACCCTCGAAGGCCTGCTCGCCAAGATCCTGCTGCACGCCGGCGACCCCCTGACGATCCGCCGCTTCGCCGATCGTTGATCCTAAGTCACACTTTTCCAAGGTACTGTCATGGCTACTCCCGCCGACACTTCCACTCCGGCCGTCGCGCCGGACAACACGCGCAAGCGCAAGGCCTGGCTGTTGGCCTTGCTGCTGCTTTTGATCCTTGCCGGGGCCGCTAGCTGGGCTTGGTACAGCCTGGTCGGGCGCTGGCACGAAAGCACCGACGACGCCTATGTCAACGGCAACGTGGTGGCGATCACCCCGCTGGTGACCGGTACTGTCACCAGCATCGGCGCCGATGACGGCGACCTGGTGCATGCCGGGCAGGTGCTGCTGCAATTCGACCCGGCCGACAGCGAAGTCGCCCTGCAGGCGGCCGAGGCCAAGCTGGCGCGCACCGTGCGCCAGGTGCGCGGGCTGTACAGCAACGTCGATTCGCTCAAGGCGCAACTGGCCACCCGCCAGGCCGAGCTGCAAAAGGCCCGGCAGGACTACAACCGCCGGCGCATTCTCGCCGACAGTGGCGCCATCGCCGCCGAGGAAGTGTCCCATTCGCGCGATGACCTGAGCGTGGCCGAGGCCGCCGTCAACAGTGCCCGCCAGCAACTGAACACCAGCACCGCCCTGGTCGACGACACCGTGGTCTCGTCGCACCCCGAAGTCATGGCCGCCGCCGCCGACCTGCGCCAGGCCTACCTGGACCATGCCCGTACCACCTTGGTGGCGCCGGTCACCGGCTATGTGGCCAAGCGCACCGTGCAACTGGGCCAGCGCCTGCAACCGGGCACCGCGACCATGGCGGTGATCCCGCTGGATGAGGTGTGGATCGATGCCAACTTCAAGGAAACCCAGCTGCGCGACATGCGTATCGGCCAATCGGTGCAGATCAGCGCCGACCTGTACGGCAGCGAGGTCAAGTACGACGGTACCGTCGACAGCCTCGGCGCCGGTACCGGCAGCGCCTTCGCCTTGCTGCCGGCGCAGAACGCCACCGGCAACTGGATCAAGATCGTCCAGCGCGTGCCGGTGCGCATCCACCTCGATCCCGAACAGCTCAAGGCGCACCCGCTGCGCATCGGCCTGTCCACTGTCGCCGAGGTCGACCTGCACGACCAGAGCGGCCCGGCCCTGGCCCAACAACCGCCGCAGCAGGCCAGCTACACCACCCAGGTATATGATCGCCAGCTGGTCGAAGCCGACCAGCTGATCGCCCGCTTGATCCACGACAACAGCGCCACCGGCAAGACGGCCCAGCGATGAGCCAGCAGGCACCCGCGCAGTTCACCCCGCCGAGCCTGCTGCTGACCACCATCGGCCTGTCGCTGGCGACCTTCATGCAGGTGCTCGACACCACCATCGCCAACGTGGCGTTGCCGACCATCTCCGGCAACCTTGGCGTGAGCTCGGAGCAGGGCACCTGGGTGATCACCTCGTTCGCGGTGAGCAATGCCATTGCCTTGCCGCTGACCGGCTGGCTGAGTCGGCGTTTCGGCGAGGTCAAGCTGTTCATCTGGGCCACGCTGCTGTTCGTGCTGGCCTCGTTCCTGTGCGGCGTCGCCCAGTCGATGCCGGAGCTGGTGCTGTTTCGCGTATTGCAAGGGGTGGTGGCCGGGCCGTTGTACCCGATGACCCAGACCCTGCTGATCGCCGTGTATCCCCCGGCGAAACGGGGGATGGCCCTGGCGTTGCTGGCGATGGTCACGGTAGTGGCGCCCATCGCCGGGCCGATCCTCGGTGGCTGGATCACCGACAGCTACAGCTGGCCGTGGATCTTCTTCATCAACATCCCGATCGGCCTGTTCGCCGCTGCCGTGGTACGCCAGCAGATGCGCGCGCGGCCGGTGGTCACCAGCCGCCAGCCGATGGACTACATCGGCCTGCTGACCCTGATCGTCGGGGTCGGAGCGCTGCAGGTGGTGCTGGACAAGGGTAACGACCTGGACTGGTTCGAGTCCTCGTTCATCGTCATTGGCACGCTGATCTCGGTGGTGTTCCTGGCGGTCTTCGTGATCTGGGAACTGACCGATCGCCACCCGGTGGTCAACCTGCGCCTGTTCGTGCATCGCAACTTCCGTATTGGCACCCTGGTCCTGGTGGGCGGTTATGCCGGCTTCTTCGGCATCAACCTGATCCTGCCGCAGTGGCTGCAGACGCAGATGGGCTACACCGCGACCTGGGCGGGCCTGGCGGTGGCACCGATCGGCCTGCTGCCGGTGTTGATGTCGCCGTTCGTGGGCAAGTACGCGCACCGTTTCGACCTGCGCGTGCTGGCCGGGGTCGCCTTCCTGGCGATCGGCACCAGTTGCTACATGCGCGCTGGCTTCACCAACGAGGTGGACTTCCTGCATATCGCCCTGGTGCAGCTGTTCATGGGGATCGGCGTGGCGCTGTTCTTCATGCCGACCTTGAGCATTCTGCTCTCGGACCTGCCGCCGCAGCAGATCGCCGACGGCTCGGGGCTGGCAACCTTCCTGCGTACCTTGGGTGGCAGTTTCGCCGCCTCGCTGACCACCTGGATCTGGATCCGCCGGGCCGACCAGCACCATGCCTATCTGAGCGAGCACATCAGCAGCTTCGACCCGGCCACCCGGCAGACCCTCGAACAGCTGGGCGGCGCTGGGCCGCAGGGGTACGCCAAGCTGGAGCAGATCCTCAACAGCCAGGCCTACATGATGTCGACGGTGGATTACTTCACCCTGCTGACCTGGGTGTTCGCCGGGTTGATCCTGCTGGTATGGCTGGCCAAGCCGCCGTTCACCGCCAAGGCCGGCCCCGCCTCGGCGGGCCACTGAGCGCAGGCGCCAGCAAGGCTGGCGCCTGCGGTTACTCATTGCTCCTGACAGATCTTTTCCCCTAATCTTGTAAGCCTATTCCACCCAACTTGGCAGACTCATGGACAAGGTTATCGTCATCACCGGCGCCAGCCGGGGCATTGGTGCCGCCACCGCGTTGCTGGCGGCGCAACAGGGTTACCGCATCTGCATCAACTACCACGTCGATGACCAGGCCGCCGAGACGGTGCTGGCGCAGGTTCGCGCGCTGGGCGCCGAGGCCATCGCCGTGCGCGCCGACGCCAGCGTCGAGGATGAGGTGGTGCGCTTGTTCCAACGGGTCGACCAGGAGCTGGGCAGGGTCAGCGCCCTGGTGAACAACGCCGGCACCATCGGCCAGCAGAGCCGGGTCGAGGAAATGTCCGAGTTTCGCTTGCTCAAGGTGATGAAGAGCAACGTGGTCGGCCCGATCCTGTGCGCCAAGCACGCGCTGCTGCGCATGGCCCGGCGCCATGGCGGGCAGGGTGGGGCGATCGTCAATGTGTCGTCCGTGGCCGCGCGCCTGGGCTCGCCCAACGAGTACGTCGACTACGCCGCATCCAAGGGCGCGCTGGATACCTTCACGGTCGGCCTGGCCAAGGAAGTGGCGGGCGAGGGCGTGCGGGTCAATGGCGTGCGGCCTGGCTACATCCACACCGGCTTCCATGCCTTGAGCGGTGATCCCGACCGGGTCACCAAGCTCGAGCCGGGCCTGCCGATGGGGCGCGGCGGTCAACCCCAGGAGGTGGCCGAGGCCATCCTCTGGTTGCTGTCGGACAAGGCCTCGTATTCGACCGGCAGCTTCATCGACCTGAGCGGTGGGCGCTAGTGCGCCAGGTCGCCGAGTAGTCCGGCGACGCTGTCGATCAGGTCGGGCAGCTCGAAGGGCTTGAGCAGGACCTGGGTGCGCGGCGGCAGCTTGCCGTCGCTCAGTGCCGCGCTTTCGTCGTAGCCGGTGATATACAGCACGGGCAAGCCTGGGAAGCGGGCTCGGCAGCGCTCGGCGACTTGCCGGCCGTTGAGCCCTGCGGGCAGGCCGATGTCGCTGATCAGCAGTTGCGGCACATAGCCGCTTTCCAGCAGCTTCAGCGCGGCGGGGCCGTGCTCCACGCTTTCGACGCGATGACCGAGCTCTTCGAGCACATCGCCGATGACCAGGCGCAGCGCGGCCTGGTCTTCGACCAGCAGGATCCGCGCTGCGGCGCGTTGCACCTGGGCGGGCGCCGCGCTGGGCGCAGGCTGGGCGATGGCGGCTTCGCCGTGGCGCGGCAGGTACAGGTCCACCCGGGTGCCAGCGCCCGGGCTGGAGTTGATCTGCAACTGACCACCGGACTGGCGCACGAAGCCATAGGCCATCGACAGCCCCAACCCGGTACCCTGGCCCAGCGGCTTGGTGGTGAAGAACGGATCGATGGCTTTGGCGAGCACTTCTTGCGCCATGCCGCGGCCATTGTCCTGGACGCTCAGGCACAGGTACGGGCCGCTGGGCAGGTCGAGGGTTGCGGCATCGGTGTCGCCCAGCCAGCGGTTGTCGCAGCTGATGTCGATCATGCCGCCGGCCGGCAGGGCGTCCCGGGCGTTGATGCACAGGTTGAGCAGTGCGCTTTCCAGTTGCGGCGGGTCGATGAAGGAAGGCCACAGGTCGGTAGCGCACCGCACCTGCACGCTGATGGCTGGCCCGACACTGCGATGGATCAGTTCCTCCATGCCCTTCACCAGTTCGCCGACAGCTGTGACCTGGGGCAGCAAGGTCTGGCGCCGGGAGAAGGCCAGCAGGCGGTGGATCAGCGCGGCGGCGCGCCTGGCCGAGTGCCCGGCAGTGTCGAGCAGTGCCGGGATTTCGGCGTGGCGCCCTTGCTCCAGGCGTTGGCGCAGCAGTTCCTGGGCGCCGAGTATGCCGCCCAACAGGTTGTTGAAGTCGTGGGCGATGCCGCCGGTGAGCTGGCCTACCGCTTCCATTTTCTGCGCCTGGCGCAGGGCGTCTTCGGCCTCGAGCAGGCGTTGCTGCTCCCCAACCTGGCGGGTGATGTCATAGATGAACAGGTAGGCGCCGATGATGGTGCCACAGGTATCGCGTAGCGGGTTGAAGCGCAGTTCGAAATGACGCAGGCGAGCGCCACGGCCATATTCGATGGTCTCCAGGTAACTTTCGCCGGCCAGTGCCCGGCGCCACATCGCCTCAGACCGAGCACGTTCTTCGGGGAAATTGGCCAGGCATTCGGGCAGGCTGTCTCCAGCCTTGAGGCGATGCCCGAAGAGGAATGCGAAGTCTTTCACCGCGCGCTGATTGACGGCCAGCAAGCGCAGCTCGGTATCCACCACATGCACCCGTGCCACGCTGTGCTCGACCAGCTCGGCGAACAGACGGCGCTCGGCCAGGGCTTCTGCGACCCGCTGTTCGAGCTGGTCGTTGAGCGCGTGCAAGGCGTGTTCGGCACGCTTTCGCTCGGTGACATCCTTGAACAGCACTGCCACCTGGCGACGTTCGGGCGGCTCGATACGGAACGTGGTGACCGCCAGTACCCTGCCAGTGGCCACCAGTTCCTGCTCGAACTGCAGCGGCTCGCCGGTACGCAGGACCGCACCATAGCGCGCCACCCAGCCGTCGGCTTCGTCGGGCACCATTTCCCGCAGCTTCTGCCCGACCACATTGGCAATGCCGGCATGGCGGGCGTAGGCGGCGTTGGCCACGACATGCACATAGTCGCTCAGTGGCCCATGGGGGCCGTCGAAGAACTCGATGACACAGAACCCTTCGTCCATGGTGTCGAACAGGAAGCGGTACAGGTTGTCGTCGCTTTCCCGCTGGGCCAGGCGGGACTCGAGTTCGGCGTTGCGCTGGCGCAACGCGAGGATTTCAGGTTCGGGCATGCAGGTGTCCGGGGCTGGGCGGTGCCCAACTGTAGCCTGCTTGCCCGTTGGTCGGCTAGAACGAGCGCACGATGCGCCCGAGGGTCTCCATGGCCTGTTCCGGGGCGTCGCCCCAGGGGCTGCCGTAGTTCAGGCGGATGCAGTTGCCGAAGCGCCGGGTCGGCGAGAAGATCGGCCCCGGGGCGATGCTGATGCCCTGGGCCAGGGCCATGTGGAACAGTTTCAGCGCGTCCATTTGCTCGGGCAGCTCCAGCCACAGGAAGTAGCCGCCGGAAGGCTGGCTGACCCGGGTCTGCGCCGGGAAATGCCGGCCGATGGCGGCGAGCATGTTGGCCTGCTGGCCCTCGAGGGCATAGCGCAGCTTGCGCAGGTGGCGGTCATAGCCGCCATGCTGCAGATAGTCGGCGATGGCGGCCTGGGCCGGCATCGAGGCGCATAGCGAGGTCATCAGCTTGAGCCGTTCGATCTTCTGGGCGAAGCGCCCGGCGGCGACCCAGCCGATGCGATAGCCCGGTGCCAGGCTCTTGGCGAACGAACCGCAATGCATCACCAGGCCCTCGGTGTCGAAGGCCTTGGCGGGTTTGGGGGCCTGTTGCGCGTAGTACAGCTCGGCGTAGACGTCGTCCTCGATCAGCGGCACCTGGTGGCGACGCAGCAGCTCCACCAGTTGCTGTTTCTTCGCCTCCGGCATGCTCGCGCCCACAGGGTTCTGGAAGTTGGTCATGCACCACACGGCCTTGACTGGGTGCTTTTCCAGGGTCTGGGCCAGCACCCCCAGGTCCATGCCTTCGCGTGGGTGAACCGGGATCTCCACGGCCTTGAGCTTGAGGCGTTCGAGCACCTGCAGGCAGGCATAGAAGGCCGGCGCCTCGATGGCCACCAGGTCGCCCGGCTGGGTGACCGCCTGCAGGCACAGGTTGAGCGCTTCCAGCGCGCCGTTGGTGATCAGCAGTTCCTCCATCGGCAGCATCAGCCCGGCGACCATGTAGCGCAGGGCGATCTGCCGGCGTAGCTGCGGGTTGCCCGGCGACAGGTCGGTGACCACCATGCGTGGGTCCATGGCGCGGCTGGCGCTGGCCAGCGAGCGGGCCAGGCGTTGCAGCGGGAACAGCGCTGGGCTGGGGAATGCCGAGCCGAACGGCACGGTATGCGGGTCCTTGATCGAGTCGAGGATCGAGAACACCAGGCCGCTGACGTCCACCTCGGTGGATTCGCTGGCCGGTGCCTGGGCCTGGGGTTCGTTGAACGGGCATGGCGCATGGGCGTTGACGAAGTAGCCCGAACGCGGCCGGGCACGGATCAGGCCGCGGCGTTCCAGCAGGTAGTAGGCCTGGAATACCGTGGACGGGCTGACCCCGTGGGTTTGGCTGGCATAGCGCACCGAAGGCACCCGCTGGCCGGGGCCCAGGACCCCGGAGCGGATCAGTTCGGCAATGTCGTCGGCAAATCGTTCGTAGCGTTTCATTGTGGTTTCGGCAGGCAAGGTCGGGTCAGTGTAAGGGATCAGCGGTTCATCGGCGCAACGAAACGGCTGTTGGCGGTGCTGCGCACGCCCGGCTGGTCGCTGTCCTGGATTTCGAAGGTCAGCGTCTGCGAGCTGCTGGCCGGGCGCTCGGCGAGCATCGCCACCGATACCGGCAACTCGCTCATCTCGCCGGCGGCCAGGGTGACTTCGGTACGCCCATGCAGCTCGAAGCCGTCCGCGTCCACCAGGCGCAGGCGATAGTGCTGGGGTTCCTGGGTCTTGTTGATGATCTTGAGCAAGTAGATGTTCTCGATCTGGCCCAGGGCGTTTTCGCGGAACAGGCCACGGTCCTTGATCACATCCATCGACACCATGGGGCGCATCTGCAGGGCGATCAGCAGCGCGCCGATCATCACCGTCAGGGCCGTGGCGTAGCCCAGCAGGCGCGGGCGCAGCCAGTGGGTCTTGCCGCCTTGCAGGTTGTGCTCGGACTTGTAGCCGATCAGGCCGCGGGCGTAGCCCATCTTGTCCATCACCCCATCGCAGGCGTCGATACAGGCGGCGCAGCCAATGCAGGCCATCTGCAGGCCGTCACGGATATCGATGCCGGTGGGGCAGACCTGCACGCACAGGGTGCAGTCGATGCAATCGCCCAGGCCCTGGTCGCGCGGGTCGCTGCCTTTCTTGCGCGGACCACGGGCTTCGCCGCGGCTGGGGTCGTAGGCCACCGCCAGGGTGTCCTTGTCGAACATCACGCTCTGGAAGCGCGCGTAGGGGCACATGTGCATGCACACCGCCTCGCGCAGCCAGCCGGCGTTGAGGTAGGTGGCGGCGGTGAAGAACAGGATCCAGAACAGGGCCACGCCACCCAGCTCGAGGCTGAACAGTTCTGCGGCCAGGGGCCGGATCGGGGTGAAGTAGCCGACGAACGTCAGGCCGGTGAGCAGGCCGATGGCCAGCCACAGCCCGTGCTTGAGGCTGCGCCGGGCGATCTTCTCCACGCCCCAGGGCGCGGCGGCCAGCTTGATGCGCTGGTTGCGGTCGCCTTCGGTGACTTTCTCGCACCACATGAACAGCCAGGTCCAGGTGCTCTGCGGGCAACTGTAGCCACACCAGACGCGGCCGGCGAACACGGTGATGGCGAACAGGCCGAAGGCGCAGATGATCAACAGCGCCGACAACAGGATGAAATCCTGCGGCCAGAAGGTGGCGCCGAAGATGTGGAACTTGCTTTCGGCCAGGTCCCAGAGCACCGCCTGGCGGCCGTTCCACTGCAACCAGGCGGTGCCGAAGAACAGCACGAACAGCGCGCCGGCGAAGAGGATGCGCAGGTTGCGGTAGAAGCCGCTGAAACTGCGGGTGTGGATGCCGCCAGCGCTCTGGCTTTTGCTCTTGTGGCTGGCGGCGGGGTCAATCTCGATGACTCGGAAGGGGATTCTATCGCTCATGGTTCATCGCTCATCAGGCCTCGATCAGGCCCGGGCACTATGGCCCCCGATCTGTTTGCAGCACAGACTCAGCTATGTCGATAAAAACCGTATCAGATTCCCCGTGTTTGGCATCCGGCCCTTAAATTACCGAGCCTGGAGCGCTGCTCTTCAGATGCCTGCGGCTATCCACCGCACCTGCGACAGTCAGCGCGTCGGCTTCGCTTTCGGTGATGGGAATGCGCTCGCCGGCCAGGATCGCCAGCGACATGCGCAACTGTTCATCGGTGACGATCTCGATTTCAGGGCCGCTGGCTTCCAGGCGTATATGGTCGCCGATCAAGGTGCAACGACGGGTGCTGGGGTCGACTTCAACAGGCATGGGGGTGACCTCCGGTGGGTAGTTACAGCAGTGGACAGCAGCGCAGGGGCAGATGCTGCATCGTTGCGCTGGGTGGTGCGCTGGGCACTTGGCGCGCGCGCCAGGGTCATCTGTGTAGGCACTGCGGTGCCTGGTTCGCCAACAACGCTGGCGGCTACCGGCTGTGCTGGAGGTTGGGATGGAAAAGCTACTGCAAACTATAGGCTCGGTCATTCAGGCCGAATTCGCCGATATCACCGACGAAAGCGAAGTGACGCGTATCCTCTTGCGCCTGCTGATGGCCGCCGTACTGGGCGCGGTGCTGGGCTTCGAACGCGAAAGCAAGGGCAAGTCGGCCGGGGTGCGCACCCACATGCTGGTGTCCATGGGCGCGGCGCTGTTCGTGCTGGCGCCGGGCATGGCCGGCGCCGATGAGCAGGCGCTGAGCCGGGTGATCCAGGGCATCGTCGCCGGGATCGGTTTTCTCGGTGCGGGCACCATCCTCAAGGGCAACGGCCAGGACACCAGCCATGTGAAAGGGTTGACCACCGCCGCCGGGCTGTGGATGACCGCAGCCATAGGTACCGCCGCCGGCATGGGCCGTGAAGCCACGGCATTGATCAGCACGGTGCTGGCGCTGCTGGTACTGGCAAGCATGCCGGTGCTGGTGGAGAAGGTGGAAGGGGAGCAGGAGGAGAAGCGCCGGGAGGAGGAGAGCAGGAAGCACTGAGGGGAGCCGAAGCTCCCCTCATAAGCGTTGTTGCTTGCTCTTTTATTATTATTGGAGACGGGCCCGTTGTTGTTTTTGTCAGCCGTTGTCTCGGTGTTGCGCGGCCCCCAACCGGGGCCAAGAGCAAACGTATTTTTTTGAGCGCTGACCTGCGTTCATCGCACGTGATCCAACCTGGACGGTCGCTACCTCGGAGGTAGTTTTATTGTTCTGTGTCCGGCTGCGGGGCCTGTACCCCAGGAAAGCACGTCGACTCCAAAAAAATCTGCTTGCTACGCCTCTGCCGTGTTGTTCTTGTTATGTCAGAGCCGTTCTCTGTTGTTTTTATTAGGTATCGCGTTTTTTGTTCTTGTTATGCCAGAAGATATAGCAGGTGCCGTGCCAACTTTTTAAAAGCCTTTAAAATCAATGGCTTGGTCATTTTTGAAGAATTCGTGGCACGTGAAATTTTGTCGATTTGTTTCCCTGTTACCCGATTTTTCGCTGGCGGGCGTGTAGGCGGTAACACTCCACCCACACTGCTGTGACAATCGTGTGAATCAGTGCGCGGTCCGTGCGCGCGCCACGCGCGAACCGGTGACGCGGCCCAGCACCTCGCTGATGCGCAGGCCGGCGGCAATCAGGCGGTCCAGGTCGATGCCGGTGTCGATGCCCAGTCCTTGCAGCAGATACACCACATCCTCGCTGGCGACGTTGCCCGTGGCGCCCTTGGCATACGGGCAGCCGCCCAGGCCCGCCACGGAGCTGTCGAACACGCTGATGCCTTCGAGCAGGCTGGCATAGACGTTGGCCAGCGCCTGGCCATAGGTGTCGTGGAAATGCCCGGCCAGCTGCGCGCGGGGTACCTGCGCCGAGACCACCTCGAACAGCCGGCGGGTAGCACCGGCGGTGCCGGTGCCGATGGTGTCGCCCAGCGATACCTCGTAGCAGCCCATCTGGTGCAGGGCGCGGGCCACGGGCGCGACCTGCTCGGCACTGATGCTTCCTTCATAGGGGCAGCCCAGCACGCAGGACACATAGCCGCGCACCCGTACTCCGTGAGTGCGGGCGGCTTCCATGATCGGTTCGAAGCGCGCAAGGCTGTCGCTGATCGAGCAGTTGATGTTGCGTTGCGAGAAGGACTCGGACGCGGCGGCGAACACCGCCACCTCCTTCACCCCGGCGGCGAGGGCGTCTTCGAAGCCGCGCAGGTTAGGGGCCAGCGCGGCATAGGTAACACCTTCGCGCTGATGAATGCCGGCGAACACTTCGCTGGAGCCCGCCATCTGCGGCACCCACTTGGGCGACACGAAACTGCCCACCTCGATATACTCCAGCCCCGCGTCGGTGAGGTCGTCCACCAGGCGCACCTTGTCGGCGACACTGATGGGCTGGGCTTCGTTCTGCAGGCCGTCGCGCGGGCCGACTTCGACCAGGCGGACTTTCTCGGGCAATGACATGGCAGGCTTCCTGTGACGGATCAACGGTGGTTGTGCGGTGTGTTCAAGGTGGCGGCCAGGGCCTGCTCGCAACGCTCCTGGGCGGTGTCCAGCTCCAGGTGCATCTGCTGGATATCGAGCATTTGCTGCTCCAGCTGAGCGCGGCGCTCGGCGATCTTGGCCAGCATGCTGTGCAGCTGCTTCTGGTTGCCGCCGCTGGGGTCGTAGAGCTCGATCAGTTCACGGCATTCGGCCAGCGAGAAACCAATGCGCTTGCCGCGCAGGATCAGCTTGAGGGTGACCTTGTCGCGCGCCGAGTAGATGCGCTCCAGGCCTCGTCGTTCGGGGCTGAGCAGGCCCTGCTCCTCATAGAAGCGGATGGCGCGGGTGGTGATGTCCAGTTCGCGGGACAGGTCGGAGATGCTGTAGGTCTGGCTGCTCATGCTCGGGCTCGGGAAAGGAATGCCGCTAACCTAATGCCAGCTTGACGTATACGTCAAGCTGGCGGGGGGCAAGGCGAACCTCGGCCATGATGCTTACCCGCGTGGCGGGCCGTTGTAGACTGGCGGCGGGGGGCGCCCGGTCAAGCGAGCGCAGGCAAAGGGTAAAGGTTGTGTAAGGGGCCACCGGCGGCAGGGTCTGCTACGCTGGCGCAATCGTTTCAGCCATCTTTGCAGGAGTCGCGATGATCATTTCACCCAGCCGGGACACGGTCCTGTGCATTTCCTTGGCCGGTCGCCCCGGCACTTTCGGCGTGCGCTTTCACAACCACCTGTACCAGCAGTTGGGCCTGGACTACTACTACAAGGCCATGACCACCCAGGACCTGCCGGCGGCGGTGGCGGGCATCCGCGCCCTGGGGGTGCGTGGCTGTGGTGTGTCGATGCCGTACAAGGAGGCCTGCATGGCGCTGGTGGATGAAGTCGACCCCTCGGCGGCGGCCATTGAATCGGTCAATACCCTGGTCAATACCGCTGGGCACCTCAAGGCCTATAACACCGACTACCTGGCGGTGCGCCAGTTGCTGGCGCAGCATCGGCTCGACCCGGCGACCGGCTTCGCCCTGCGCGGCAGTGGTGGCATGGCCAAGGCCGTGGCCAGCGCGCTGCGCGACGCCGGGTTCGCCGAGGGCACCATCGTCGCGCGCAATGAGCAGGCCGGGCGCCAGTTGGCGGATGTCTGCGGTTATCGCTGGTTGCCCGAGCTGGGCGACCTGTGCCCGCCGATGCTGATCAACGTCACCCCGATCGGCATGGCCGGCGGGCCCGAGGCGCAGCAGCTGGCCTTTGCCGAGACGGCCATTGCCGCAGCCGAGTGGGTATTCGACGTGGTGGCGATGCCCGAGCGCACGCCGTTGATCCAGGCGGCTCAAGCACTGGGCAAGCCGGTGATCACCGGCCTGGAGGTGATTGCCCTGCAGGCGCTGGAGCAATTCGTGTTGTACACCGGCGTGCGCCCAAGCGATGAGCAGGTGGCGGCGGCGGTGGCGTACGCCCGGGAAATCTAGCCCAACCTCATACCGTAGGCGCCTTGCTGGCGAAGCACGCGACGGGCAGGACGGCGCCTACCTAGCAGCTAGAACGTCTTCTGGCCCTGGTCCAGCTGCTGGTCGACCAGCGCCCGGCCATGGGCCAGGGAGACATGCTGGGCATTTTCCAGGTTGCTGAAGAATTTCATCGGCATGGAAATGCGCTTGCTGGTGTGGCCATGGGGATCGGTGATCAGGCAGCCGGCCGCATAGGGCAGGGGGGAGTTGGGGTGGGGCATCACGCTGGCGGTGATGTGGTGATCGCGGTATTCACAGTGAAGGGTTTGCATCGTCCTGACCTCGCTGTGGCTGGAAAGCAGTTCCTTCCATATACCACAGCGAGGGGCCGCAGGTGTCCGGCCCGACGAGCGTGACGCGCGGCTTCAGCCTTGCAGGTCGGTCGGCTGGATCACTTCGACCCAGTAGCCATCCGGGTCCTTGACGAAGGCCAGGTGGTTCATGCGGCCATCTTGCAGGCGCTTCTGGAAGGGCACGTCCAGCGCCTCGAAGCGCGCGCAGGCAACCCGCACGTCCGGCACCGAAATGCAGATGTGGCCAAAGCCGCGAGGGTCGGTATTGCCGTTGTGGTAGGCGAACGCCGGGTCGTTCTCGGTGCCGTGGTTGTGGGTCAGCTCGAGCACGCCGGGGATCGACTTCATCCACTGGTGGCGCTCGGCATCGTCGGCTGGAATCTGCGCCGGGTCGACCAGGGCCAGGAAGTACAGGCTGAAAGCCGCCTCCGGGAAGTCGCGCTTGTCCACCAGGCGAAAGCCCAGGACGCGGGTGTAGAAGTCCAGGGACTTCTCGATGTCCTTGACCCGCAGCATGGTGTGGTTGAAGACGAACTGGGCGGTGGCGGTATCAGGCTGGGCGGTGACGCCGGGCAGCGCTTGAAGATCGTGCAGGCTCATGGGGTACTCCAGAATCAGGGCCTTGGTAGAGGCGGTTCATGATACGGGAGTCAGCCGGCAGCGCAAATGAAAGCGCCCCGCATGAAGGCGGGGCGCTGGAATTAGAGGCCCGCGTGTGCGGGCGCGTGATGGGGTCGCTAGTCCTTTAGCTGGTTCGATACTGAGCCTGTGCTTGTGAAAAAAGTGTGAAGCGGGTGTCGAGGTTTCATCAGCGCACCCAGGTTTCCACTGTTTGCGCGCCGTACTGTTGCTTCCAGGCCTTCAGGCCGCGGTGGTTGCCACCCTTGGTTTCGATCAGCTCGCCGGTATGCGGGTTCTCGTAGACCTTCACCACCCGCGGGCGGCGCTGCTGCTTGGCGGCCACGGCCGGGGCGCGCTGGCTGGCTTTTGGGTCGAGGATGGCGACGATGTCGCGCAGGCTCTTGTCGTAGCTTTTCATCAGGCCGACTAGTTTCTGCTCGAATTCGATTTCGCGTTTAAGGCCGGCATCCTTTTTCAGCGCCTCCAGTTGTGCCATCTGTTCCTGAAGCGCTTTTTCGGCAGCACGAAACTCTGCAAGTCTGGACACTGTCATCACTCCTGTAAGTCTGCGGTGGCCTGACGTGACGAACATAAACTGGACTAAACGCCGGCCACGCGGATGGGTATAGCTGTTCGCTGAGTGTCAGTGTAGACATCGCCCGCACAGGGGTAAACAGCAAACTTTCAATCAATAAGCCGGGAACTTCGCCGGTTTTTCGCGCGGTATTCGAACTTCCCTGCCAGGGTATCTGGCCGAGGCCTTAGACCATGGTCCCATGGTGCGGGCTAGAGGCCCTGGGTGAAAATTATGGATGATGGTCGAAATGTATTCGTTCATCCCGTAGTGCCGGTGCAGTCGATTGCCCGGATCGTTTTTTGCCCTTCTTTTGGATGTTTTGTTCGCATGTTTGCCCCTTTCCCCCTCGCCCCCGGGCGCCGAGTTGCCGGCCTGTTCTTCCTGTGTGTCGGTGCCAACGCCCAGGCCGCTGGTTTTCTTGAAGACAGCACTGCCAAGGTCGAAGCTCGCAATGTCTATTTCAACCGCGACTTCCGTGACGGCCACAGCAGTTCCAGCCAGGGTGCGTCGAAACGCGAAGAATGGGCCCAGGGGTTCATCCTCAATGTCCAGTCCGGTTATACCCAGGGCCCGGTAGGCTTCGGCGTCGATGCCCTGGGCATGGTCGGTTTCAAACTGGACTCGAGCCCGGCCGACAGTAATAGCGGCCTGTTGCCGTCGTCCGGCCACGATCCGCGCCATTCGGCCGACCAGTACGCCAAGATGGGCATCGCCGGCAAGGTCAAGGTCTCCGAGACCGTGCTCAAGTACGGCTCGATGATGCCCGATGTGCCGCTGCTCAAGTACAACGACGGCCGTCTGCTGCCGACCATGTTCCATGGCGCCTGGCTGACCAGCGAGCAAGTGCGCGACCTGAAGTTCACCCTGGCCCGCCTCAACCAGTACACCGCGCGGGACTCCACCGACCGCCAGGACATTCGCGTCCACTGCAAGAACAAGCGCTACGCCTGCGACATCGAGGCCGATCACTTCGACCTGGCTGGCGTCGACTACCGCTTCAACGAGCGCATCAGCGCCCAGTACCAGGTCTCCAAGCTGGAAAACATCTACCGCCAGCACTTCCTTGGCCTGGTGGCCAGCCAGCCACTGGACGTCGGCACCCTGTCGGCCGACCTGCGGGTGATCAAGAGCGACGACATCGGCAATGCCCGCGCCGGCCAGATCGACCACCGCGCTTTCAGCGGCATGCTCGGCTACAGCCTGGGCGGCCACAAGATCAGTGCTGGCTGGCAGCGCATGTACGGCGACAGCGCCATGCCGTACCTCGATGGCACCAACCCGTACCTGGTCAACTACGCCCAGGTCAATGACTTCGCCGCCGCCCAGGAGCGTTCCTGGCAGCTGCGTTACGACTATGACTTCAAGGCCCTGGGCGTGCCTGGCCTGACCTTCTTCACCCGTTACATCAACGGTGACAACATCAAGGTCCCGGGCAGCAATGCCGAAGGCAAGGAATGGGAACGCGACACCGAGCTCAAGTACCAGGTACAGAGCGGCACCTTCAAGGATGTCAGCGTGCGCCTGCGTAACTCCACCTACCGCAGCAACTACGAGAAGTGGGCGCGCGACATGGATGAGACCCGCGTCATCGTCAGCTACAACTTCTCGATCTTCTAAGCCGCCTTTACCGCGGCCGGTGGTCGGTCGAAAATGACCACCGGTTGCTGGTGTGGTGCTTTGCAAATACGCCCCATAATTGGCGCGTGATTTTTGTGTTCAAGCAAGCGTCGCGACGAGTCGTGCCCCGCTACGGCGAGGCGCGGCAATGCAGCATGAGCGCAAAAAGCACCGCGAATCAGGGGCGTTATTTGTGCAGCACCATACTAGGCGGGGCAGGGGATGAAAAAGCTTCTACTGATCGGCATCGGCCCGGGCGATCCACGGCAGATCACCTACGAGGCCGTGGATGCGCTACGCCGTGCCACGGTGTTCTTCGTGCTCGACAAGGGCGCGGACAAGCAAGACCTGGTGCGCCTGCGCCGGGCCATTCTCGAACGCTACCTGCCCCAGGGCGGTTATCGCCTGGTGCAGGTCGCCGACCCGTGCCGGGATGGCGCGGCCACCGACTATGTCGGCGCCGTGCAAGACTGGCACCGCCAGCGCGCGGCCCTGTACGCCCGGTTGCTGGAACAGGAGCTGGCGGGCGACGAGGTCGGTGCGTTCCTGCTTTGGGGCGAGCCAGGCCTTTACGACAGCACACTGCGCATTCTCGAGCGGGTGCGCCTGGCTGGCGTGGCCTTGGCGCTGGAGGTGATCCCTGGGATCAGCAGCATCCAGGCCCTGGCCGCCCGCCATCAGATCCCCCTCAATCGCATCGGCGAGCCGCTGACCGTGCTGCCGGGGCGACGCCTGGGCGAGCAGGCGCGAATCGACAACGTGCTGGTGATGCTCGACGGCCAGTGTGCATTTGCCGCGCTGGACGATCCGCATTTGCTGATCTACTGGGGCGCCTACCTGGGCACGGCGGATGAACTGCTGGTGCAGGGGCCGCTGCAGGAGGTCAAGTCACGCATCGTGCAATTGCGCGAGGCCGCCCGGCAGCGCAAGGGCTGGATCATGGACACTTACCTGCTGCGCCGCGCGCTGTAGGTGCCTACAGGGGCCTACAGCGCCGCAGCATGGCACCGGTGAAGCCCGGCGCTGCCGGCGCACGGAGAGGGCCAGGCATGGGCAATGACCAGAAGATGAGGCATGGCAGAGGGCCTTGAGGCAAAAGCGCCCATTTAAACACGGGCGGGTTCAAGGCGCGCCGAGGATACCCACGACCTTGTCGCGCAATTGCTCGATGCTGAAGGGCTTGCCGATCAGGTGCATGCCCGGCGGTACCTCGACACTCTCGGCGTAGCCACTGGCGAACAGCACTGGCAGCAACGGCCGGATTTCCCGCGCCTTGCCCGCCAGTTCCTCGCCGCGCATATCGGGCAGGCCGACGTCGGTCATCAACAATGCCAGGGGCTGCTCGGGGTCATGGAGAATCGTCAGGGCGGTGCTGGCGCTGTCCGCCTCGATGGCGGTGTAGCCCAGTTCGTCGAGCACTTCGACTATCAGCATGCGAACGATGTCGTCGTCTTCGACTACCAGAAGGTGCATGGGTGGATCCTGTTTCGGTGAATGGTCTCTACTCTGTGCCCGCGGCAAGGGCAGAAGTTCCCAAGCTTACCGGCGTGGGCAAATAGATGGAACGATTGATGACCTGCGCCTTCAAATACTGGCTAAATGCCCTGCCAGAAAGGTTAAAGCTGGGTAGACTTGCTCTATTCCCGGTCGGTCTGGCGCAAGGCATTTACCACACGACGTATCGCCACACTGTTCAATGGACTTTTTTACGCGGGCACTTTCAGATGATTCAAGCAGCCTCGATGGATCAGCGCAGCTTTGGCAAGCTGCTCAAGCGCAACGTTGGTTTGCCCCTGGCGGTTGGGCTCCTGGGCGCCGTGGCGTTCGTCGCGGTGATCAACTACCTGCTTTCGGCCATGCAATGGGTGGAGCACACCGACCGGGTCATCGGTAGCGCCAATGAAGCGGTCAAGCTGTCGATCGACATGGAAACCGGCATGCGCGGCTTCCTGATCACCGGCGACGAGCGCTTTCTCGACCCTTATGAGGTAGCCAAACCACGCATTTTCAGCAGCCTGGACAGCTTGCGGGGGATGGTCGCCGACAACCCCCCGCAGGTTGAGCGCATCGACCGGCTGACCGCGTTGCAAAGGGCCTGGAACGACTTCGCTGGCGAGCTGATCAACTCGCGGCGCAATGACGGCGAGTATCGGCAAGCCATTGGTAATGGCCGGGGTAAACGCATCACCGATGAGATCCGCAAGGAGTTCGACGGTTTTGTCGCCACCGAGCAGCAACTGCGCATGGCACGCAACGAAACGGTCAGCCGGGTGACGATTACTGCCATCACGGCTTTCGTGCTATTCATCGTGGCCCTCAGCGCTTTGCTGGCCTACCTGGGGCGCCGCGACCTGCTGGCGCTCTCGACCAGCTACGTCGACAACCTCCAAGCCCAGCAGCGCAGCGCCGAGCGCCTTGAACACCAAGCCTGGTTGCGCACCGGCCAGACCCAACTGGCGGAACAGGTGCTGGGGCAACTCACCTTGCCGATGCTGGGGGAAAACATACTGCGCTTCTTCGCCGCCTATCTGGGTAGCGTGGTGGGGGCATTATATGTACGCGATGAACAAGGCAATCTGGTACGTGTCGCCAGCTATGGATTGGATGCCGAACAGCAGGCCCGCGATCAGCGGCTGCCCGGCCACGATGGCCTGCTGGGCCAGGCGGTGCTGCAGAACCGCCTGCTGTGCCTGGATGCGCTGCCCGAGGACTATTATCAGCTCAGCTCCGGCTTGGGTCGCGGCTTGCCCCGCAGCGGCCTGATGATCCCCGCCAGAAACGACGGGCAGGTCAATGGCGTGCTCGAACTTGGGTTCCTGCGTGCGCTGAGCGAGCGTGATGGCGAGCTGCTGGAGCGGGTCGCCGACAACCTGGGCATATCCATCGAAAGTGCGCGCTACCGCCAGCGCTTGCAGGAGGTGTTGGCCGAAACCCAGCAGTTGAACGAAGAACTGCAAGTCCAGCAGGAAGAACTCAAGACTGCCAACGAGGAGCTGGAAGAACAGTCCCGTGTGCTCAAGGAGTCCCAGGCCCACCTGGAAACCCAGCAGGCGGAACTGGAGCAGACCAACGAACAACTGGCCGAGCGCACCGACGCCCTGGACCGCAAGAACAGCGAGCTCAACCAGGCTCAAGTGGAGCTTCAGGCGCGGGCCGAGGACTTGCAGCGTTCGAGCAAATACAAGTCCGAGTTTCTCGCCAACATGTCCCACGAGCTGCGCACGCCACTCAACAGCTCGTTGATCCTGGCCAAGCTGCTGGCCGAGAACGGCGAGGGCAACCTCAGTGCCGATCAGGTCAAGTTCGCCGAATCCATCTATTCGGCCGGCAATGACCTGCTCAACTTGATCAACGACATCCTCGATATCGCCAAGGTCGAGGCCGGCAAGCTTGAGGTGCGTCCCGAGACCACGCCGCTGGAGCGTTTGGTCGAAGGCTTGCAAGGCATGTTCCAGCCACTGGCCCGGGACAAGGGGCTGGACTTCGCTGTCGAACTCGAGCAGCCGCTGCCGCCGACCTTGTTCACCGACCGCCAGCGCCTGGAGCAGATCCTCAAGAACTTGCTGTCCAACGCCATCAAGTTCACCGAGCGCGGCCAGGTCAGCCTGCGCATCAGCCACCAGAACGGCATGGGCATCGTGTTCGCCGTGCGCGACACCGGCATCGGCATTGCCGCCGACCAGCAGCAGGCGATCTTCGGCGCCTTCCACCAGGTCGACGGCACCAGCAACCGCCGCTATGGCGGCACCGGCCTGGGGCTGTCGATCTCCCGCGACCTGGCGCACCTGCTCGGCGGCCAGATCAGCGTCGACAGCAGCCCGGGCCAGGGCAGCGTGTTCAGCCTGATCCTGCCCGAGCACTTCGAGCCCAGCGCGCAACAGGCCGAGGTACACAGCCTGCGCCCGGCGGTCGACGAACTGCCGCCGGTACCGCCGGCCAGTGCCCCGGTCAGGACCGAGCGCCCGACCCCGACCTTCGCCGACGACCGTGAGCGAGCGCCGTTCGGCAACCGCTGCATCCTGGTGATCGAGGACGAGCCGAACTTCGCCCGCATCCTCTACGACCTGGCCCATGAACTGGGCTACAGCTGCCTGGTCGCCCACGCCGCCGACGAGGGCTTCGAGCTGGCCGCGCAATACCTGCCCGACGCCATCCTGCTGGACATGCGCCTGCCCGACCATTCCGGGTTGACCGTGCTGCAACGGCTCAAGGAGCAGGCCAGCACCCGGCATATCCCGGTGCACATCATTTCCGTGGAGGACCGGGTCGAGGCGGCGATGCACATGGGCGCGGTGGGCTATGCGGTCAAGCCCACCAGCCGCGAGGAGCTCAAGGCGGTGTTCGGCCGCCTGGAGGCCAAGCTCACGCAGAAGCTCAAGCACATCCTGCTGGTGGAGGATGACGACCTGCAGCGCGACAGCATCGCCCGCCTGATCGGCGACGACGACATCGAGATCACCGCCGTGGCCCTGGCCCAGGATGCCCTGGCGCTGCTGCGCGAGAATATCTACGACTGCATGATCATCGACCTCAAGCTGCCCGACATGCTCGGCAACGAGCTGCTCAAGCGCATGACCGCCGAGGACATCCGCAGTTTCCCGCCGGTGATCGTCTACACCGGGCGCAACCTCACCCGCGAGGAGGAGGCCGACCTGCTCAAGTACTCGCGCTCGATCATCATCAAGGGCGCGCGCTCGCCCGAGCGCCTGCTCGACGAGGTCACGCTGTTCCTGCACAAGGTCGAGTCGCAGCTGTCCAACGAACGCCAGCGCATGCTCAAGACCGCGCGCAGCCGCGACAAGGTGTTCGAGGGGCGGCGGATCCTGCTGGTGGACGACGATGTGCGCAACATCTTTGCCCTGACCAGCGCCCTGGAGCACAAGGGCGCCATCGTCGAGATCGGCCGCAACGGGCGCGAGGCCATCGCATGCCTGGAGGCCAACGACGACATCGACCTGGTGCTGATGGACGTGATGATGCCGGAGATGGACGGCTACGAGGCGACCCGGCTTATCCGCCAGCAGCCGCGCTGGCGCAAGTTGCCGATCATCGCCGTGACCGCCAAGGCGATGAAGGACGACCAGCAGCGTTGCCTGCAGGCCGGCGCCAACGACTACCTGGCCAAACCGATCGACCTGGACCGCCTGTTCTCGTTGATCCGGGTCTGGCTGCCGCAACTGGAGCGAATCTGAAATCTTGACCAGCGAACGCAACACCGATATCGAGATCCGGCTGCTGATCGAGGCGATCTACCTCAAGTACAGCTACGATTTTCGCGATTACTCCGGCGCATCGATCAAGCGCCGGATTCTCCATGCCTTGCGCCAGTTCGATTGCCGCACGGTGTCGGCCTTGCAGGAGCGGGTGCTGCATGACCCGGGCATGTTCCTCGAGCTGCTGCAGTTCCTGACGATTCCGGTCAGCGAGATGTTCCGCGACCCAGGGCACTTTCTGGCGCTGCGCAACGAGGTGGTGCCACTGCTGCGCACCTGGCCGTCACTGAAGATCTGGATCGCCGGTTGCAGCACGGGCGAGGAGGTGTACTCCATGGCCATCCTGCTACGCGAGGAGGGGCTGCTGGAGCGCACCATCATTTATGCCACCGACATCAACCCACATTCGCTGGAGCGCGCCAAGCAAGGCATCTACTCGATGCAGAGCATGGGCGAGTACCAGGAGAATTACCGCAAGGCCGGCGGCCGCCGGGATTTCAGCGAGTACTACACCGCCGCCTATGGCAACGCCATCATCGATTCCAGCCTGCGCGAGAACGTCACCTTCGCCGACCACAGCCTGGCCACCGACAGCGTGTTTTCCGAGACCCAGCTGGTGTCGTGCCGCAATGTGCTGATCTATTTCAACAAGGGCCTGCAGGACCGGGCCCTGGGCTTGTTCCACGAGTCGCTGTGCCACCGGGGTTTCCTGGCGCTGGGCAGCAAGGAGTCGGTGGACTTCTCGGCCTATGGCGAGCGCTTCGAGCCGCTGGTGCGGCCCGAGCGGATCTACCGCAAGGTATGAGCGGCGTGCGCGCGGTCGTCATCGGCGCCTCGGCGGGGGGCGTAGCGGCGTTGTTCAGCGTGCTCGGCGCGCTGCCGGCCGGCTTCGCCGTGCCGGTGCTGTGCGTGCTGCACCTGCCGGACGACCGCCACAGCCAACTGGCCGAGGTGCTGCAGCGGCGTCTGCGCCGACCTGTGCGCGAGGCGCAGGACAAGGCCGCCATCGAGCCTGGCCTGATCTACGTGGCCGGGCCGGGCTATCACTTGTCGGTGGAGCGTGACCTGACCTTTTCCCTGAGCCAGGAGGAGCCGGTGCATTTCTCGCGACCGGCAATCGATCTGTTGTTCGAGTCGGCGGCCGATGCCTATGGCCCGGCGCTGCTCGGCGTGCTGCTCACCGGTGCCAACGAGGACGGTGCCCGCGGACTGCTGCGGATCAGACAAAGCGGAGGCCGGACCGTGGTCCAGGACCCTCGCGACGCACAGGTCGCGCTGATGCCGGAGGCCGCCTTGGCCCTGCACAGCCCCGACCACATTCTTCCCCTGAGCGGTATCGGGCAGTTGCTCGCTACCCTGGAACCCAGCGCATGCTAAGCCATATCACCGCCAAACTGCTGATCGTCGACGACTTGCCGGAAAACCTGCTGGCCCTCGAGGCCCTGATCAAGGGCGAGGACCGCGAGGTACACCAGGCCTTGTCCGCCGAGCAAGCGTTGTCGCTGCTGCTCGAGCATGAATTCGCGTTGGCGATCCTGGACGTCCAGATGCCAGGCATGAACGGTTTCGAACTTGCCGAGTTGATGCGCGGCACGGAAAAAACACGCAACATTCCCATTGTCTTCGTCAGCGCCGCTGGCCGCGAGATGAACTACGCCTTCAAAGGCTACGAAAGCGGCGCCGTGGACTTCCTGCACAAGCCGCTCGACACCCTGGCGGTGAAGAGCAAGGTGTCGGTGTTCGTCGACCTGTTCCGCCAGCGCAAGGCCCTCGACCGCCAGCTACAGGCCCTGGAGCGCAGCCGCGCCGAGCAGGAGCAATTGCTGGCGCAATTGCAGGTGGCCCGTGGCGAACTCGAGCGGGCCGTGCGCATGCGCGACGATTTCATGTCGATCGTCTCCCATGAGGTGCGTACCCCGCTCAACGGTCTGATCCTCGAGGCGCAATTGCGCCGCATGCACCTGTCTCGGGGCAACCTGGCGGCATTCAGCGAGGAAAAACTCAAGTCCATGGTCGAGCGCGACGAGCGTCAGATCAACAGCCTGATCCGTCTGGTCGAGGACATGCTCGATGTCTCGCGCATCCGCACCGGCAAGCTGTCGATTCGGCCCAAGGCCTTCGATCTGGCGCTGTTGGTCCAGGGCCTGGTGGAGAACTTCAGCGCCCAGGCCAGCGCCCTGGAAACGTATATAGAGCTGGAGCGCTGCAACGTGCTGTTGGGCGAATGGGACGAGTTCCGCATCGAGCAGGTGATAGCGAACCTGCTGTCCAATGCCCTGCGCTACGGTGAACGCAAACCCGTGCAGGTGCGGGTCTTCGCCCACGAGGCAATGGCCTGCGTGCAAGTGAAAGACCAGGGCATCGGTATCAGCGCGCAGGACCAGCAACGGATTTTCCAGCAGTTCGAGCGCGTCGCCGCCCAGCAGGCCAGCGGTGGGCTGGGCCTGGGATTGTACATTTCCGAGCAGATCGTGCTCGCCCACGGGGGCCGTATCCAGGTCCACAGCCAGGAAGGCCAGGGCGCCACGTTCAGTGTTTATCTGCCGCTGCCGCAGGTGCAGCAACCATGCGATCAGGCGCGGGCAACCTCTGTGTAGCGCCGCGGTCTGATGGCCAATCCGTTGAATTCGAAGGCGTAGTCATGAGTGAAGATGCACAAGATGTTGTTCTGGTGGTCGAGGATGAACCGGCGATCCGCATGATCCTGCGCGATTACCTGGCGGGCGAGGGTTACCACGTGCTGGTGGCCGAGGACGGGCAGCAGGCGTTCGCGATTCTCGCCAGCAAGCCGCACCTGGACCTGATGGTCACCGACTTCCGTCTGCCGGGCGGCATTTCAGGGGTAGAGATTGCCGAGCCGGCGGTGAAGCTGCGGCCGGACTTGAAGGTGATCTTCATCAGTGGCTATCCGGCCGAAATCCTCGAATCCGGCAGCCCGATCGCGCGCAAGGCACCGATTCTGGCCAAACCGTTCGACCTGGACACCTTGCACGAGCAGATCCAGGCGTTGCTGCGCTAGCAATGCCCCGCGCGGTCGGGGCCGCGCCGCACTTAGGGGGCGGCTCGCGCCAAGGCGCGCAGGTCATCGTCCACCTGGCGCATACGCTCTTCGGCCAGCGCTTGCACTTTCGGGTCGCTGGCGCTTTCGCGCATGTACCCGGTCAGCTTCTCGCTCAGGCGCTTGCCTGCATCGGTTTCGCCCAGCGCCTTGGCCTTGGCCGGGTCGCGGGTGGCGGCGACGATGCTGGCGAATTCGGCATCGGTGAAGTGCTGCTCGCTGTACAGCCTGAACAGGTCCTGGCGTTGGTCCTCGACGGTCAGGTGCTTGCGCAGCACCTCGCGAATCTTGTCCTTGGGCACTTGCCGATGGGTCATCGCCAGCAGCCCGGCCATGCGCTCGATGTTGTGGCGGTAGGCGTCCTGCAAGGGCAGCTCGGCGAGGATCTTTTCCTCGCGGCTGGGGGGCTGGTCGCAGCCGGCGAGGGCGCCGAGCAGCAGGGCGGGGAGCAGCAGTATGCGCAGGCGGGGCATGGGTGGGCCTTGGGTGCGGGGAGGCCTGGGAGTTTACTGCAAGCCAGGCCCCGAGACACCTGTGCCGGTCGGTTGCACTCAGCGCTGCAATGGATTGCGCAGGCGTACCCAGACGATGGCTGGCAGCGCCATCAACAACCATTTCAGGTATTGATTCACCCCGTAGTACTCGCAAGCGATGCCGATGAGCGTGCACAATACGACCACGGCAACAAATTGAATCATTCTGTCCATCAAGCAGGTTCCACTGTCTCTGTGGGTATCAGGCCGGGCACTCTAGCAGCGGGTTATGCCGGGTGCAGTCCTCGCATGCGCCCATGCCATATGGTGTAACACTTTATCCGTCCAACAATCGCTGCGCCCCTGGCTATCGTGGCAACTCCAGTCACTGCAGGAGGTGCGTTCGATGACCCGCTTTACTGGCGGCTGCCTGTGTGGCCGCATCCGTTTTGTCGCCGAGGGCGAGGCCGATTTTCCCCATACCTGTTCCTGTTCCCAGTGCCAGCGGCACTCGGGTGGCTTGACCCTGTGCTGGGTCGAGTTCGACAAGGCAGCGGTCAGCTGGGTCGGGGAGGGGCGTGCGCCTGCGCTGTACCGTTCCTCGTCAGCGTCCAGCCGTGCCTTCTGCGCCACCTGCGGCAGTTCCCTGGGCGCTATCGACGATGGACCAAGCGTGGCCTTGTTGCTGGGTTGCTTCGACGACCCAAAGGCGGCGGGCCTTAGACCGGTTGCGCATTCGTTCGAAGGCAGCCGGCCGGCCTGGTGGAAGGTCGACGCCGGTGGCTGATCAGTCGCGACGCTTGGGGCGATCAACGAGGGCGGCGTCGCCAGTGCGCCAGCAGGCAGCATGGGCAGCTCCGCCAGCTCGTTTGTCAGACCCTTCCCGTATCAGGCTGCATCCCTCAACACCGCGTTCATTTCCAGCCCAAGCGCGATCGCCTACCGTCTCCTTCCCGTCCACGCCAAGGAGCGAACCCATGCCTGATCTTGCGTTATACAAAGTGAAACTGCTGGACGAATTCGAGGCCCGTGCAGATGAATGGACCTGCGGGCATTTCGAGCGGCGCCTGACCGAGGTCAAGCCAGCAGCCTACTACCAGGACGCCAAAGGCATCATCATCGCCGCGCACAAGGCCGGAAACTGGCCGAACACGGTCAAGCGCTACCTGCTCAGCAACTACAAAGCGTTCGGCAATGTCAGCAGCGAGTTCACCGAGGTTTTTCTCCAGGTACTGGCCAGCTTGACGCCGCAGGAACTGGCGTACTGGCAACTACCCCAGGCGACTGAGCCGGCATGATCCCGACACACCTCGACCTGGCCCGGTTTCCAGCGGGCTGATTCACCATCCCCCCGTCAGTGGCCACTCCACCGCCAGGCGGATCTGGTCCCCATCCAGTTCCGCCTGCGCGGTGTTGCCCCGGTGCACATTGTGCCGCAACGAAAACGCGACCCCCTTGGCCTTGCCGTCCTGCACCACATAGCGCGCCTCCAGGTCACGTTCCCAATGCCGGCCGTCCTTGCCATAGCCCAGGTAGGCATAGCCGCCACCTGGGTCCAGGTGCGTTCCGTCGATGGCGAACCCCCGCACATACAGCGCTGTCAGGCTCAACCCCGGCACGCCATACCCGGCCATGTTCAGGTCATAGCGCGCCTGCCACGACTTCTCGTTCGGCGCATTGAAATCGGACATCTGCACCGCGTTGCCGAGGAAGATCGCACCGCGGGTCACGTAGTCGAACGGGGTATCGCCATTTACTTGCTGCCAGCCGAGGCTGAAGGCATGCGGTCCCTCGGCGTAGCGCGAGACCAGGCTCCAGGTGGTGTTGTCGATACGCCCGGACAGCGCCTTGCCGGTGTCGGTGGTGCGGTACAGGTTGAGGTCCAGGCTGAGGCTGCGTCGCGCGTCCAGGGCGTGGCTCAGGGTACTGGCGAAATAATGCTGGTTCCAGCTGTCCTGGTAACGCGAGGTGTAGAGGCTGGCGCTGAGCGTGGCGGACGGGCTCCATACGGCGCCGGCCAGGTCGAACTGCTGGCCCTGGCGGGCATTGGAGTAGTTGACCACGAAGCCCTGGTCGTGGCTGGAGGCGTTGCGATCGGTGCTTGCGCTGAAGTGCCCGGCAACCAGCTTGAGGGTATCCAGTTCCTGGCTGGTGAGGAACAGACCGGTGGCGGTCTCGGGCAGCAGGCGGCTGTCGGATGAGCTGAACACAGGCGTTTTGACCCGCTGCTCACCATAGGACAGCACGGTGTTGGAGGCCCGTAGCTTCAGCGCCGCGCCGCCACGGCTGTAGTCGCGCTTGGGGTGGCCTTGGTTGTCCAGCCCCAGCAGCCGCGCCTTGCCGGCACGGCCACCGCCGCTGTCCAGTTGCATGCCGAGGTAGGCATGGGCATCCACGCCGACACCGACCAGGCCCTGGGTGAAGCCGGAGTTGAACGTGCCCATCACGCCATAGGCCCATTCCTCGGCCTTGCCGTTGCGCTCGGCGCGCGGCTTGTAGGCGTTGCGCGCGCCGCTGTTGCGCCCGCCATGGCGATAGTCGCGCTGGTCGAAGACGCTGCGGTTGAGCAACTGCCAACGGCTGTCGGCGAGCCAGCCTTTGCCCTGCGACTGGCTGGAATCGGCCAGGGCCAGCGGCGTCAAGCTCAACAGGGGCAGGGCCAGGGCGAGGGGCTTCACGGGCGGTTTCCGCGCTCAGGGGCGCGAAAGCGCAGGATGCGCGCGCCGTCGAAAGGGTCGATGAGGTAGTGGGCGTGTACGCCGAAGGTGCTGAGCAGACGTTCGGCTGTCAGCACCGCCGCCGGTTTGCCGAGGGCCACCAGGCGGCCCTGATCGAGCACGGCCAGGCGGTCGCAGGTCAGCGCCTGATTGAGGTCGTGCAACGCCACCAGGGTGGTTATCGGCAGCGCCTGGACCTGGCCGAGCAAACTCAACTGGTGCTGGATGTCGAGGTGGTTGGTCGGTTCATCCAGCAACAACACCTGCGGGCGTTGCGCCAGGGCCCGGGCGATATGCACGCGTTGGCGTTCGCCGCCGGACAGCTCAGCCCAGCGGCGTTGGGCCAGGTGGCTGGCGTCGACGTCGGCCAGTGCCTGCTCGACGATGGCGCGGTCGCTTGCTCCGAAGGGGGCCAGGGCCGATAACCAGGGGGTGCGGCCCAGGGCGACGGCGTCGAACACGCGGATCGCATCCAGGGTGTCGGCTTGTTGTTCGACCAGCGCCAGCGCCTGGGCGATACGTCGGCGGGGCAGGGCCGCCAGGGGGGTGCCGAGCAACTGGACGCTGCCGCCGCTGGGCGCGCGCAGCCCGGCCAGCAGCTTGAGCAAGGTGGATTTGCCGGAACCATTGGGGCCGACCAGGCCGAGGGTCTCGCCGGGCTGGACGGCCAGATCGATGCCGTGCAGCACCTCGCGCCCGCCCAGGCGCAGGCGCAGGCCCTGGCAACTGACGGGGGCCATTGCGGGGCTGTGCAGCGCGGTCATGGGCGCCCCCGACGGCTGACCAGGATGAGGGCGAACAGCGGCGCGCCGATCAGTGCGGTGACCACCCCCACAGGGATCACCTGGCCGCCGATCAGCGTGCGCGACAGGATGTCGGCGACGATCAGGAACAACGCCCCGCCCAGCGCGCTGGCCGGCACCAGGCGGCTGTGCCCGGGGCCGAGCAACAGGCGCAGGGCATGGGGGATGACCAGCCCGACGAAACCGATGGCGCCGACGATCGACACCATCACCGCGGTCACCAGCGCCGCGCAGCTGATCAGCAGCAGTTGGGTGCGGCGCACCGGCACGCCGAGGGAGGCGGCGGAATCGGCGCCGAAAGTGAAGGCATCCAGGGCCCGGCGATGGCCGAGGCAGACCAGCAGCCCCAGCACGGCCACCGGCACCGCCAGGGTCACCGCCGGCCAGCGCACGCCGCTGAGGTTGCCCAGCAGCCAGAACAGGATGCCGCGGGCTTGTTCGGCGGTGGCGGACTTGGTGATCAGGAACGCGGTGAGCGCGTTGAACAATTGCGAACCGGCGATCCCGGCAAGGATCACCTGGGCATTGTCATGGTGGCTGGCGCTGGCCCGCGACAGCGCCAGCACCAGGGCAAAGGCCGCCAGCGCGCCGAGGAAGGCGCCGCCGGACAGCGACAGCGCCGCGCCACCCAGGCCGAGCAGGCCGACCGCCACGGCACCGGTCGAGGCCCCGGCGGACAGACCCAGCAAATACGGCTCGGCCAGCGGGTTGCGCAGCAACGCCTGGAGAACCACCCCGCAGGTGGCCAGGCCGGCGCCGCAGGCAGCGGCCACCAGGGTGCGTGGCAAGCGGTAGTTCCAGACGATGCCGGCGTCGATCGGGTCGAGCGGATAGCCCGCCTGCCACAGGTGATTGGCCAGCACCTGCCAGACCACTTCGGCGCTCACCGGGGTTTCGCCGATGGCGATCCCGGCGAGCATGGCCAGGCTCAGGGCGAGCAGCGCGAAGGCGCCAAGGGGCAGCAGGCGACTCATGGTTGCGCCGCACTACCGCTGGCGAAGGCCGTGGACAGCACTTGCAGCCCGCGGAACAGGCGGATGCCGGCCTGCATGGCGTCGGCGTCGAGGACGATGATGCGGCCCTGTTTCACCGCATCCATGTTGCGGGTCAGCGGGTCGCTGCGCAGGAACTCGAGTTTCTTGCGATAGTCATCGGCGGGGTAGCGGCGCCGGTCCATGCGCGCGATGATCAGCCAGGTGGGATTGGCCTTGGCCAGGGTTTCCCAGCCGACGGTCGGCCATTCCTCGCGGGACTCGACCACGTTGCGCACGCCGAGGGTCTGCAGCATGAAGTCGGCCACGCCCTGGCGGCCGGCGACGTAGGGGTCGAGCGCCAGGTCGGCGCTGGAGAACCAGAACAACGCACTGGTGTGCGTCAGGTCCTTGCCCGCCAGTTGTTGCTGCGCTTGCTGCAGGCTGCCCTGGAGCGCTGCGTTGAGGGCGGCGCCGCGCGCCTGCACGTCGAAGATCTCGGCCAGTTGGCTGATGCTCTTGTAGATGCTCTGCACCTTGAACGGTTGCAGGCGGGTGCCATCGGCGCCCACCAGGTTGTCCTTGCCTTCGCAATCGGAGGGCAGCAGGTAGGTGGGAATCTGCAATTCGGCGAACTGTTCGCGGGTGGCGACCGCGCCTTGGGCGCCGACCATCCATTCGAACTGCACCGCCACCAGTTGCGGACGCTTGGCCACCACCGCCTCGAAGCTCGGTTCGTTGTCGGCCAGGCGCTCGACCTTGTCGTCCTGCGCCTTGAATTCGGGCAGCACGTTGTTGAACCACAGCGAAGTGCCGGCCAGGCGTTCGGCCAGGCCCAGGGCATAGAGCAGTTCGCTGCCGGCCTGGCCGATGGTCACCGCGCGCTCGGGCGCCTGGGCGAAGGTCTGGGGCACGCCGCAGTTGTCGAGGGTCAACGGATACTGGGTGGCACTGGCCTGGCCATTATCGGCCTGGGCCAGCGCGGACAGGGTCAAGCCGGCGACTACAGTGGCGAGGTGGGGCAACATGGTGGGCGGTCTCCTGTCTTGCGCTGTGCGGTCATGGGCACGGACAGGCATCGCCGGGCGCGAGCCAGAGGCTGCAAGCGCAAGGCGGATGACCATCCCGGACACCCCGCCGGTTGGTGAACACGTGCCGGCAGGTCTCCTGACTGGTGCGTCCAGGCCCGGCGCCGGCCTTCCCGGATGGATCATCCAGTGGCATCGATGGCGTGGGCTCGGCACCTACAGTTGCGGGGGCAGTTCCGTTCGGCGCGCTGGGCACGCCCGGGATTCCCTTTTGATTCCGTGTGGAAACCGGCGGGCGGCATGGTAGACCATCGCACCGCCGGGCGAAACGCCTTTACAGGTACTTGAGCCAGGCCAGGTCGCGGCGCCGCGCCTTCAGCCGGGCAAAGCCACGCACCGGCAGGTACAGCGCGGCGGCCAGCAACATGGCCAGCAGCCAGACCGCGGCGATACCTTCGAAACCGAAATAGTCGCCCTGGTTGCGGCCGAACAGGGCGACGCTGGCCAGGTACAGCCCTTTGAGCACATACAGGTGCAGCAGATAGAAGAACATCGGTGCCGCCCCGAACACCGCCAGCACGCCGATCCAGCGCGCGCTGCCGGCACGCTCGAAGCCGCGTAGCAACAGCAGCCCGACGCCCAGGGTCAGGGCCAGGAACAGCAGCGAAGGCGGGTACTTGGTGATATTGAAGAAGCTCATCAGCGTCTGCGTGACATTGGGGTAACTGTTCCAGGGCGTTTCGCCGTAACCGTTGAGCAGGCGCAGTGCGACGAAACCCAGCAGGGCCCCGGCCCCGGCCAGCAGCAGACGCCGTTGGCGGGTATCGGCCTGGCTGGCGCGGGCGAACCATGGGCCAAGGGCATAGCCCAGGGCGATCACGCCGATCCACGGCAACAACGGATAGGATGTGCGCAGCCGCAGGCTGTCGCAGACCACCAACCAGCCGCGATCGTGCAGGACCGCCCACGGCACATGCAGGGCCGATGCCGGTTCGAAGTGCAGGCCATCGAGCAGGTTGTGCCCAGCGACGATCAACCCGCCCAGGGCGATGAGCACCGGACGTGGCAACCACACCAGCAGCGCCAGGGCAATCATGCTCAGGCCGATGGCCCAGATCACCTGCAGGTAGATCACGGTGGGTGGCAGCTGGAAGGTCCAGGCGAAGTTGACCAGGGTGAACTCCAGCACCACCAGGAACAGCCCGCGCTTGAACAGAAACGCCGAGACATCGCCACGGCCCTGGTGCTTTTCGCCGTACAACCAGGCGGACAGCCCGGTGAGCAGCACGAATACCGGGGCGCACAGGTGCGCCAAAGTGCGGCTGGCGAACAGGCTGGGGTCGGTGGCGTCGATGGTCATCGGGTCGCTGACCTGGCGGTGCAGAAAGAAGGTTTCGCGCACGTGGTCCAGGAGCATGAACAGGATCACCAGGCCGCGGAGGGCGTCGATGCTTTGCAGGCGTTGGCTGGGCTGGGGGGAGGGGGCAGTTGCGCGGGTCATTGGTAGGAGTCGTAGGCAGGAATGGCGTTAAAATGAAATGTTATTGTATAACATTTTTATTGGCGCCTGAATAGCTGGTCTCTCTGGCGCTGCATCACCCACGGCGAACACGGCTCCCAGTCGCCGTGCACGGAAACTTTTTTCGCCGCCTGGCCAACCTCCCGAGTGACGTGCGGGCAATCCTCCAGATCACCACTACCCATAACCGTTGGCCTGCCTCCATCACGCCCCGGCAAAACCGCCAGATCCACCCCGCGACACCCGAGTTTTTCCCCGTCGAACTCCCGATGTTTTTTCCTTTGCCTGTCACCACAAGCTGCGAATGTTGCCTTCGTGGACAGGCCACCAGCCCCTCTGGATCAGGGTGTACGGCCTTGGCCACAGCAATGCGCGACCCACTCAACGTACGAACACGACGATAGGAGATTGCTTCATGTTTAAGCGTACTGTGATCGCCGCCTCCCTGGTGGCTGCTACCCTGGCTTCGGCCCAATCCATGGCCGCGGTGGTCGGCGGCGGTGCCACCCTGCCTGAGCCGCTGTACAACGGCAACGCCACCTGGGAAGGCATCCTGCCGAGCGGCTTCAGCTACACCGGTGTGGGCAGCGGCGGTGGCAAGACCGCTTTCCTGACCAACGCGCCTGCGTCGATCAACCAGCCTGCCGGCACCAACGTCGACTTCGCCGGTTCCGACTCGGTGCTCAGCGCCAGCGAACTGTCGACCTACAACAGCACCCGTGCCGCTGCCTGGGGCAAGCTGGTCCAGGTACCGGCGGTCGGCACCAGCGTGACCATTCCTTACCACCGCAACGGTGTCAGCAACCTGCAGGTCAACGCCGCGCAACTGTGCGGTGTGTTCTCCGGCAGCATCGCCACCTGGGGCGCCTTGCTGGGCAACGGCGACACCACCCCGATCAAGGTGATCTACCGTGCCGGCAGCAGCGGCACCACCGAACTGCTGGCGCGCTTCCTCAACGACTCCTGCCCGACCGCCTTCTCGGTCAGCAGCACCTTCACCAGCGCCAACGTCGGCGCCGAGCCGAGCACCTGGCAAGCCGTGGCCGGCAGCGCCGATGTGGTCAATGCGGTGAACGCCACCGATGGTGCCATCGGCTACGTCAGCCCTGACTTCGTCGACACCGCCAACAACGCCCAGGTCGCCCGTGTCAGCAAGCTGGCCACCGGCACCGCCGTGCTGCCGACCGTCGACCAGGCGCAGATCGCCCTGGGCAGCGCCACCGCGCCGAGCGCCGACCGTGCCAACCCAGCCAGCTGGGCGGTCACCTTCGGCCGTGGTGCCACCGACAAACCGGTCCCGACCACCGGCTACCCGATCGTCGGCTACACCAACCTGCTGGTTGGCCAGTGCTACAAGGACGCCGCCGATGCCACCGCGGTGCGCGGCTTCCTCGACGACCTGTACAGCGGCAACCACGACCTGGCCATCGGCATCCACTCGTTCGTACCGGTGCCACCGGCCTTTGCCGCCGAAATCAAGAAAGCCTTCATCAGCAACGCTGGCAATGAAGGCCTCGATATCGGCAACAGCAACGTCTGCAACGGTATCGGTCGCTCGTAATACGGCTGTTCCCCGTTGGCCCGCATCCGCCGGATGAGGGCATGACCCTGGCGGTGCCCGTGGGCGCCGCCGGGGTTTTTTCATGAGCTGACCGGCCTGGTCGCCATACCCCAGCCAGATGAACTTTGCATGACAAAGCTTCGGTCGCCCTGGGGCCGGAGCGCCTTATGGCAAAGCGGCATCAGCGCCGCCTGACGATTTTCGACAACCCGCACAAGGAACCCTGCGATGTCGCGCGGCCTGCCCCAGAACGCCCTCCCAGCCACCGCCGTACTGCGTCGCGGCAAGCCTGCCGGCGGCGAGCCGCTGCTGCTCAAGCCCCTGGCCCAGGCCATCGCCTTGTTGCTGCTGGCCGGCAGCGCCCATGCCGGGCAACCGTTCAGTTCGGCCTGGTTCGCCGCCAAGGGTGCCTCCAGCGCGCCGGCCGGCAGCGGCGGTGCGGGCGGGGCCGGGCAGGTGCTGCCGGGCTCGCCGCCGCCGCTGGCCCAGCAGCAACGGCTGAACCAGCAGTTCCAGCGCACGGTGAGCAATTTCAATAACACGGTGGCCGCCATCGCCGCCCAGCAGGCGGCCCAGGCCAATGGCCGGACCTTGGCCCAGGTGCAGCCGCAAGTGATCCCCAACGGCCTGGGCGAGGGCGGCCTGAAGGTCGACGAGAACCCGCTCACCCAGGGCTGGCGCAATGCCAAGGCGCCACAGCAGAGCCAGGCCGGGGGCAAGACCCAGGTGCGTATCGAGCAGACGGCCGACAAGGCCATCCTCAACTGGGAGACCTTCAACGTCGGGCGCGACACTACCGTGCGTTTCGAGCAGCAGGCCGACTGGGCCGTGCTCAACCGGGTCAACGACCCGGCTGCCCGCCCGAGCCAGATCCATGGCCAGATCGAGGCGCCGGGCACGGTGATGCTGATCAACCGCAACGGCGTGGTGTTCAACGGCACCAGCCAGGTCAACGTGCGCAACCTGGTGGCCGCGGCCGCGCAGATCAGCGACGAGCAGTTCAGCCAGCGCGGGCTGTATGTCGATAACAACGGCAGCCAGGCCACCTTCACCCAGGCCGCCGGCAAGGTGCTGGTCGAACGCGGCGCGCAGATCCGCACCCAGGAACCGGCCAGTTCCACCAGCGGCGGCGGCTACGTGTTGCTGCTGGGCAGCGAGGTGGACAACGAGGGCCAGATCATCACCAGCAAGGGCCAGGCAACCCTGGCGGCGGCGGACGACTTCTACATTCGCCGCGGCCAGGGCACCGAGGCCAACCGCTACTCGACCACCCGCGGCAACGAAGTGGCCGGCAGCTTCACGGCCGGCAGCAGCGCCGGCAAGGTGGTCAACAATGGCCTGATCCAGGCTGCCGGCGGCGACATCACCCTGACTGGGCACCAGGTACGCCAGCAGGGCGTGGCCTTGGCCAGTACCTCGGTGGACCGACGCGGCAGCATTCACCTGCTCAACGCTGCCAGCGACACCAGCGGCAGTGTCGGTTTCGGGCAGGGCAGCGTCACCGCCGTGTTACTCGACGACAGCGCGGCGCTCGACAGCCAGCGCGAAGCTTCGCGGGCCGTGGTCAACGGCAGCAACGGCAACCTGGCCAGCGGGCGCTTCGACAACCTCAGCACGGTCATCGACCGCCCGGAACAGTCGCGGATCGAGGTGGTCAGCGGCGGCACGGTGCACTTCCAGGACGGTTCGCTGACCTTGGCCAGTGGTGGCCAGGTGGCGGTGAGCGCGGGCCGGCGCAGCCTGGTCGACGACGGTGCGCGCCTGGATGTGGCCGGCGCCCTCGGGGTCAAGGTGGCGATGGAAAGCAACGTCATCAAGGTCAACGTGCAGGGCAACGAGCAGCGCGATGCGGCGGGCAACCGGGACCAGGGCGGGCTGGGCAATCGCGATGTGTGGGTCGATGTGCGCGAACTGGTGCACGTGGCGGCGGGGGTCAACGGCTATGCCAACGAGCGCTGGTACACCGCCGGTGGCCTGCTGGAGGTCGGCGGTTACCTGGGCACGCGCAGCCACGGCGTGGGCGAGTGGATGGCCCAGGGCGGCACGCTGACCTTCACCGGCCAGGACCTGGTGACCCGCTCCGGCGCGCAGATCAACCTGTCCGGCGGCACTTTGGCGGTGCAGGATGGTTATGTCCGGCAAAGCTGGCTGCGCGGCGCCGACGGGCGCCTGTACGAGCTGTCCAAGGCGCCGGGCGACTTGCTCTACAGCGGCGTCTACCAAGGCTTCGAGGACAGCTCCACGCGCTGGAACCAGACCCGCCTGTTCTACAACCCGCTGATCGCGCCGCAGCAGCGCTTCGAACAGGGCTACAGCGTTGGCCGCGACGCCGGTAGCCTGGTGGTGGCCACCCAGAGCGCCGTGCTCGATGGCCAATTGATCGGTGAAACCTGGCAGGACGAGCGCCAGTTGCAGGCCCCGGTGGCCGGCCTGGATGGCTACAAGCAGGTGCACAGCGCCCGTGCCCAGGGCGCCCAGCTGGTCATTGGCCAACAGCTCCCAGGCTATCTCAGCGCCAGCAAGGACCTGGCCTTCAGCCTGTCGCCGGTGCTGCGCCAGGTCACCCTCGGCGCGGGCGGTCGTGGCGCCAGTGCCCAGGTGCTGTTGCAGGCGCCGTTGGACGAGCAACGCCGTGGCCAGTTGTTGCTCGACAGCAGCCTGCTCAACGGCTTTGCCCTGGGCGGCCTGAGCGTGGCCGCCAGCGAGTCGGTGCAGGTCGACGAGGCGCTGCGCCTGGCCGATGGCGGCCAGTTGACCCTGTATGCCACGCAGGTACGGGTAGCTGCCGACCTCACCGCCAAGGGTGGGCAGATAACCTTGGGCGATGTGCTGTATCAGCGCGACGGCGCCGACCTGCGCGACCGCGTGTTGGCCACCCCTGCCGGGGTGCGCGCGCAGGTCGTGGTGGACGATGGCGTGCGCCTGGATGTCAGCGGTGTGCGCAGCGAACGCAACGATGCCGCGGCCATGGCCTGGCGCCATGGCGGCAACCTGTCGCTGCGCAGTTCTGGCGACGTGCTGTTGGGGCAGGGCAGTGTGCTGGATGTGGCCGCCGGGGTCGTGCGCGGCGCGCGCCACCAGTTGAACGGCGGCCATGGCGGCAACCTGACGCTGCACGCCAGTGCCTACAACCCCGGCGAGGGCGGGCGCCTGCAACTGGCTGGGGAACTGCGTGGCCATGGCAGCCAAGGCGCCGGCACCCTCGACCTGCAGGCGGACACGGTGCGCATTGGCGGGCCAGCCGATGGCGCCGGTCTGCACCTGGGTGAAGATTTCTTCAGCCGCGGCTTTGCCCGCTACAGCGTGCGCGCCGCGCGCCAGCTGACCGTGGCCGAGGGCGCCCAGGTGCAGGTCACGCGGCCGATGCAATGGCTCGATGGCAGCCAGCTCGTCAGCGACCAGGCCAGGACATGGCTGCCACCGCTGCAGCAGGACGACGCAGTCAAGGGCGTGCTGGGCCTGCGCGGCGGTGCCAGCCTGAGCCTGGCCGCGGGCGATACCCGGCAGGCCCAGGCCCAGCGCGAGGCCGCCGTGCTCGACGTGCAGCGTGGCGCGCGCATCAGTGTCGACCCGTTGCAGGCGATCGAGCTGAGCAGCACCGCGCAACTGAACCTAGAGGGTGCCTTGCAGGCCGTTGGCGGCAAGGTCAGCCTGCGCCAGGCGCTACCGGAAAGCGCCGCCTCCGGGGTGCGCGAGCGCCTGCACGCGCGCGCCATTCGCCTGGGCGAGGCGGCATCGATCGATGTGTCCGGCCAGGCCTTCACCGCCCTCGACAGCCAAGGTCGGCGTTATGGCCAGGTGATCAGTGGCGGCAGCATTGTCATTGGTGGCCAGATCGACCACGCCAAGGGCATCAGTGACGGCGCCTATCTGTTCGTCGACATCGCCCGTGGCGCCCGCTTGCGCGCCGATGGCGCCAGCGCGGTGCTGGATATCCGTGAACAGGGGCCGCTGAGGGTGGCCAGCGCCGGTGGCAGCATCAGCCTGGCCTCCAGCTATGGCCTGCGCCTGGAGGGCAGCCTGAGCGCGCTGGCCGGCGGCGCCAACGCTGCCGGGGGCAGCCTCGGCGTCGCCCTCGACACCGGCCTGTACTACAAGGATGGGCTCGAAGATGGCCTGAACGCGCCCCGCGAACTGGTCCTGGGGCGCGGGGCCGGCGATGACGGCTTGCGCTACGGCCATGGCCGGCTGGACCTGGATCGGGTCGAACGCGCCGGTTTCACCAGCCTGGCCCTGCTCAGCGACGGCGTGCTGGCCTTCGACGGTGGCTTGGACCTGGCCATGGCCCAAAGCCTGCAACTGTACGCCGGCTCGCTGGTACTGGCCGAAGGCAGCGCCGACGATGCGCGCATCCACCTGCGCGCGCCCTACGTGCGCCTGGCCGGCAGCAACCACCTCAGTGGCGATTTCACCCTGCGTCCGACGGTCAAGGGTGGCTTGTCGCAACAGGCGTCCGATGCGCTGTTGCAGGTCGAGGCCAACCTGCTCGAAGTGCGTGACGAACTGAGCCTGGGTGCCCATGGCAGTCTCGCCCTGGGCAACGGCCAGCCGTTGACGTTCGATCGCCGGGGCTTTGCCCTGGCTCGGCTGCGCAGCGAAGGCGACATTCGCTTCCTTGGCCGCGACTCCACCGCAGGGCCGACCACGTTGAGCAGCAATGCCGACCTGGAACTGCTGGCCGCCCAGCTGTACCCGGTGACTGGCGCCTACGCCCGGGTCCAGACCGGCGGCGAGGCCAGCCTGCGCATCGGCAAGGTTGGCGAAGGCACACCGGCGCTGCCGCTGTCGGTGTTCGGCCGCCTGCACCTGAGCGCCGGCACGGTGGAGCAGGGCGGGGTGGTGCGCGCGCCGCTCGGCCAGGTGCTGCTGGGCGACACCCTTGAAGCGGGCCAGGACCTGCGGTTGTTGCCCGGCAGCATCACCTCGGTCAGCGCGGCAGGCTTGCGCATGCCCTATGGCGGCACGGCCGACGGCTTGAGCTACCTCTATGGCGGCAAGCCGGTGGAACTGCTCGGCGGCAGTGGCGACAACGACCATGGCGTGGTGCTGGCTGGCAAGCGCGTCGAGGTCCAGGCCGGGGCGTTGATCGACCTGACCGGTGGCGGTGAACTGCACGGCGCCGGTTTCGTGTCCGGGCGCGGGGGCTCCACCGATGCCCGCTACCACCCCTTGCTGCAACTCGACGGTAATGGCCGCCTGGTGTTGCCGACGCTCTCGAGCAACCCGGTGTACGCCATCGTCCCGGGGCTTGCCGGTGACTATGCGCCCCTGGCGGGCGAGGCCGGGGTAGCCGACCCGGCCATCGGCCAGCGCATCACCCTCGACCAGGGCATCCCAGGCCTGGCGGCGGGCACCTATACCTTGCTGCCGGCCAGCTATGCCCTGCTGCCGGGCGCCTTGCGCCTCGAGCTCAACGGCCTGGCCATGGCCGGCCAGCGCAACGCCAGCCAGGCCATGCGCAACGGCTCCTGGACTACCTCGGGCAGGCTGTCGGTGGCCAATACCGCTATCGCGCAACCGTTGTCGGGGCAGGTCATCCTCACCGCCGCCGATACCCTGCGCCGTTACAGCCAGTACAACGAGATGTCCTACGCCGGCTTCGTCAAGGCCGATGCGCTTGCCAAGGGTGTGCCGCGGGCGGCGCTGGAGGCCGACGGCAAATGGCTGACCTTGCGCCTGAAGCCCAACAGCGACCCTGAACGTACTTTCCGTTTCGCCGGCCAGGCGCGCTTCGACGCCGCCAGCGGCGGGCGCGGCGGCAGCGTCACGGTGCTGGGGCTCGATGCCATCGAGCTGCTTGCCGATGGCCAGGCGAGCACCTGGGCGCAACCCAACCGCGTGGCCCTGCGGGCCAGCGACCTCAGCGCGCTCAAGGCGCCACGCCTGAGCATCGGCGCGCGCCCGGAGGTGCGCTACGGCCAGGGCGGCAACATGCTGCGCTTCATGGAGTCGTCCACCGACATCCTGCTGCGCAGTGGCGCCGAGCTGCGGGCCGCCGAAGTGTTCCTGGCGACCAACAAGGGGCAGGGCGCGATCGTCGTCGAGCAAGGCGCAGGGATCATCACCCTGGGCCAGGGCAAGGTGCCGTTCGATGCCAACGACGGCTACCTGCTCGACCCCAATGCCCATGGTTTGCTGGCGCTGTCCAATGGCCGCCTCGACGTGCTGCCGTCGCTGGCCGACGACTTCTTCGCCCCAGGCAGCATCCTGATCGGTGGCTGCGTATCGAGCCGCTGTGATGGCGTGACCCGCCTGTACGCCGAGGGCTCGCTGTTCGCCGCCACCGACCGCACCTTCAACCTCGATGACCAGGTGCTTTTTGGCTCGCGCCACCTGGGCTTGGCAGTGGGGCGCATCAACGTCGGCTCGGCGGCCGCGTTGGCGGCCGCGGCCAACGCCGGGGTACTGGGGCAGGGGTTGACGCTCAACCAGCAGGTACTCGACCGCCTGTTCCAAGGCAGCGCCGAGCAGGGTGTGCCGGCACTCGAGAGCCTGACGCTGACGGCGGCGGACTCGCTGAACTTCTTCGGCAACAGCCAGCTCGACACCTACGACCCGCTGACCGGACGCAACCGGGTGCAGCAACTGATCCTCGGCGCGCCGGCGCTGTATGGCCTGGGCCAGGCCGATGAGCGGGCGCTGATCCGCACCGGCAACCTGGTGTGGAACGGTGCCCGCACGCTGCCCGGCGCGCCGATTGCTGGCGGCGCCGGCAGCGGCGACGGCGTGCTCGACCTGCAGGTGGCGGACCTGACCTTCGGCTACGGCCCGGCCAGCCAGCCGGACGGCACCGCCAGCATGAGCCGCCAGACCCTGGGCTTCCGCCAGGTCAATATCCGTGCCAGCCACCAGGTCAGCGCCAACCATGCCGGCGCGCTGCAGGTCTACCACCAGCGTGGTGCCTGGCAGGCCGAGGGCGGCTTCCAGTACAGCGGCGGCGATCTGCTGGTGGACACGCCGTTGTGGACCGGCAGTGCCGGGTCGATCAACCGTATCAGCGCCGGCGGCCAGTTGCGCGTGACCGGCGGCGGCGCGGCATTGGCCAGTGGGCGCGACGGGCTGGGCGCGGAACTGGCGCTCAATGCTCGCCAGGTCAGCCTGGACGGCACCTTCAGCCTGCCCAGCGGCAAGCTGAGCGTCGCCGCCCAGGACAACCTGCTGCTGGGCGAGCGAGCGCGCATCGACCTGGCCGGGCGAACCCTGAGCTTCAACGACGTGACCCAGTACAGTTGGGGCGGCGAGCTGCTGCTGAGCAGCCGCGACGGTGATATTCACCAGGCGGCCGGCAGCCTGGTCGACCTCAGCGCCCGCAACAACCGTGCCGGGCGCCTGAGCGCCACCGCCCAAGGCGCGCAGGGTGGCCAGGTGGCCTTGCTGGGGCAGATTCTCGGCGCTGCCAGCGGCGAGTACGATGCCGGTGGCGCCTGGGTGCCTTATGCCCAGGGCGCGGTGCAGGTGCGTGCCCGCCAGCTCGACGACTTTGCCAGGTTCAACCAGCGCCTGAACCGTGACCAGGTGTTCGGCGCGCGCAGTTTCCAGATCAGCCAGGGCGACCTGCTGATCGGCAACGAACTCAAGGCACGGGAGATCAGCGTCTCGCTGGACAACGGCCACCTCACCGTGGCCGGTACCGTCGACGCCAGTGGTGCCCAGGTCGGCAGTATTCGCCTGGCGGCCAAGCATGGCCTGACCCTGGCCGCCGATGCGCTGCTCGACGCCCATGGCAGCCTGCTGCGGGTCGACAGTCAAGGCGCGATCATCGATGCGCCCAACCGTGCCTTGATCGAACTCGATAGCGGCGACGGGTTGCTGACCCTGCGCCCCGGCGCGCGCCTGGACCTGCGCCACGGCACCGCGGCGGCGGCCGCCCAACAGGATGGTAAAGCCCGTGGCTCGCTGGTGCTGACGGCGCCACGGGTGGGGGGCGATATCGCCGGCGATATTGCCATCGACGCCCGTGGCCGGGTGGACATCCTCGGCGCCAAGACCATCGCCGTGGTCGGCAACCAGCGCTACAGCGACGCCGCGGACGGTGGCACCGCGGCCAGCGGCCGGCCCTACCAGTACATCGACCAGGCCTATCTGGATGCCAAGCACGCGCGCAGCCTGCTGTTCGTCGATGCCGCGCTGGCCAATCGCGACTTGCTCGACGAGCGCCTTGCCGGCCTGACCAACGCCAGCTACGCCCAGGCCCTGCACCTGCGTCCGGGCCTGGAAATCGCCAGCCGCGATGCCGGCACCGACCTGGTGGTGCGCGGTGACCTCGACCTGTCTGGCCACCGCTATGCCAGCCTCAACCCCAGCACGCCACAGACCCCGGTCCGAGGCTCGGGCGAGGTCGGCCACCTGGTGCTGCGTGCCGGTGGCAACCTGGAGGTCCATGGCAGTATCAGCGACGGCTTCCTGCCGCCGGAGCTGGCCAGCGGCAGTGACCGCCTGGACGGCCGTGGCTGGATCCTGGTCCCTGGCAAGCAGCCGTTCCAGAGCGACCTGGTCATCCCGCGCAGTGGCGTCGAGTTGGCCGAGGGTACCCGCTACCCGGGTGGCAGCAGCCTGAACTTCGACCTGCCGTTCGCCGCTACCGCGCTGCCGGCCAATACCCGCTTGAGCAACCCGCTGAGCCTGGCCAGGGCGCTGACCTTGCCGGCCGGCACCGTGCTCGACGCCGCCGTGCGCGACGCTGCCGGCAATGTGCTGTACGCGGCGGGCACCTTGCTCGAACAGGCGGTGACCCTGGCTGCCGACACCCAGCTGGACGCCGGCAGCCGCCTGCCGGTCGAGATCGCCGTGCACGGCGGGGTCTGGCGCAAGGGCACGGTGTTGCCCAGCGGCGGCCTTGCCCAGCGTGGCAGCCTGTTCCTGGCGGTTGGCGCGCTGCTGCCGGCCGACACCGACGTCAAGCTGCCCAGCGGCGTGTTCTGGGTCGACCTGCGCCAGGAAATCGCCGGCCAGCAGGGGCGCAACTGGGCGCTGGGACAGATGCTGGCGGAGGGCTCGCAGTCCTGGTCGATACGCCTGGTGGCTGGCGCCGACCTGGGCGCGGCCGACAGCCGCACCACCCAGGTCGAGCCCGAGGCCGGCGCGTTGCGCCTGGCCGACCAGCACTACATCGCCACGCGGGTGATCGAGACCACGCCGCCGACCATCAGCTACGTGTGGACTAAACTGGCCGTGGGCCGGGTGCCCGGCCAACCGGTGCCGGCCAACTTGCTGCCGTTGTGCACCGCGCGGCCGACCTGGTGCCAGAAGATCGAGACCCCTGGCGGGATCACCAAGGCCCAGATCACTCCGCAGACCCAGTTGTTCAGCGTACTGCGCACCGGCACCGGCGACCTCGAGTTGCTCAGCGCCGGCGACTGGCGCATGGACTCGCTGTATGGCGTGTACACCGCCGGTACCCAGGCGCCGGCGCTGCTCGCCGAGGGCCGCGACCCGCACCAGCTGGCCCGTGGCCGCCAGGCCAACGGCAGTGTGCTGGGCCCGCTGGGGGCGGCCTACGAGGCGAGCACAAGCGATTACCGCGCCTGGTACCCGCACCAGGGCGGCAACCTGCGGGTGGTGGCCGGTGGCGACCTGACCGGCAACCTGGTCGGTGCCAAGAGCAATGACCGCCTGACGCGCCGTCAGGTGCCCTCGGCCGCGGTCGGCAACTGGCTGTGGCGCCAGGGCCAGAGCGATGCCGGCACCCCGGCCGCCTGGTGGCTCAACTTCGCCAGCTTCGCCCAGGACCCGGCCAGCGACCCTGGCTTGCCTTACCTGGTCGGCTTCACCGGCCTCGGTACGCTGGGCGGCGGCAACCTGGACGTTCGGGTCGCGGGCGCGGCCGGCCTGCTGCAGGCCAATAGCGCCGCCGCCAGCGATGTCGAGCGCAGCCAGGGCCTGAACCTGGTGGTGGCCAGCAGCGGCCGGATGAGCGCCGAAGGGCGCCTGGTGCAAACCGGTGGCGGTGACCTCGACCTGCGGGTCGGCGGCGGGCTCAACCCGATGCTGGCCGCCGCCACCGCCGCCGATGCCCTGGTCGACCTGCAAGGCACCTTGGTCAACCTGCGCGGCGCCTTGCAGGTGGACGCCGCCAGCATCGGGCTGCTCAAGTCGATCTACGGCAGCTACGGCTTCCAGCACGACAACAGCGAGTCCCGTGCCTATGACCCCTACACCGCCACCCGTGCCCAGGCGCTGGGCGGCATCACGCTGATGCCGGGCGACAGCGGCGTGCGCTTGCGCAGCCGTGGCGACCTGGTGGTGAAGGGCGTTGGCGATCCGGGGCGGGTACCGCAGTTCAACAGCACGCCGTTCAGCGCCGACAGTGGCGCGTCGATGGCGGGGCGCGGCAATAGCTGGTTCACGCTGTGGACGCCGCAGACCTCGGTCGAGCTGATGAGCCTGGGCGGTAACCTGGCGCCCAACGCCTACAACAACGTGACGATGCCCACGCGCAACCTGGCGATTTATGGTGGCCGGGTGTTCTACCCCACCGCACTGAGCGCCACCGCGGTCAACGGCAGCCTGTACTACGGCGACTCGGTGCGCGACAGCGACGGGCCGTCCTCGCTGTACAGCCTGATGACCGCGCCTTCGGCCAAGACCCGCTTGCAGTTGCTGGCCGGGGACTCGATCTATGCCGGCGGCTACGTGGTCAGCCAGGGCGGCACCGACGACAGCGCGCTGGCCACGCCGTGGCGCCCGGCGTTCGTGGGCACCAGTACAGGCAACCTGGTGCTGTCGAGCAACCTGCACGGCGACCTGCCGCGCGAGCCCTGGTCGGCGCCGTTGTACAGCTTCGGCGTCAACACCTACAGCGAGCGGGGCGGGCGGCCGGCCAGCGCGGTGCGCTTCTATGCCCTGGACGGCGATATCGTCGGCTTGAACACCGGCGAGATCATCGAGTACCCCTTGCTCGGGTTGAAGCTCTACCAGGGCAGCGGCCCGGTGCGCATCATCGCTGGCCGCGACATCGTCAACGCCGGTACCACCCTGGACAGCCAACGCCAGGCCGCGGCTGGGCTGGTGGAGACCCGCGGTGGCGGCGAAAGCCGCTCTGCCGGCAACCTGTTCATCCATGGCGAGCGTCACGACGTGTCGTTGGTCAGCGCTGGCCGCGACATCCGCCTGAGCAGCTTCAATGTCGCCGGCCCCGGCCAGCTCGAGGTGCTCGCCGGGCGCAATATGTACCAGTCCGGTCCGGGGGTGAATTCGGCCTACCAGGAAGCGGCGATCACCAGCATCGGCCGGGTGGGTGGCGGCGGCGCGGGCAACGATGGCGCAGCCATCGCCCTCGTTGTCGGCGCAGGCCAGGGGCCGGACTACGCCGGGCTGCTGGCGCGCTACCTGGGCCAGGAGCAGTTGGCCGACCCGTCGCGGTCGCTGGCTAGCCAGCCGGGCAAGGTGGCCAAGGTGTATGACCAGGCGTTGCTGGCCTGGCTGCGCGAGGGCTTTGCCTTCGACGGCGACGGCGAGGCGGCGAATAGCTATTTTGCCGCGCTGCCTGCCGAGCAGCAGCGCATTTTCGCCCGCCAGTTGTACTTCGCCGAGCTGCGCGAAGGCGGGCGCGAGTACAACGACGCCGACGGCCCGCGCACCGGCAGCTACTTGCGTGGCCGCCAGGCCATTGCCGCCTTGTTCCCGAGCAAGGACGTGGCCGGCAACCCGATCAGCTACAGCGGCAATGCCACCTTCCATGGCGGCGCCGGTATCCACACCGACTTCGGCGGCGCCATCCAGGTGCTCACCCCAGGCGGCCAGCAGGTGTTCGGCATCGAGGGCGAGGCGCCGCCCGCCACGGCGGGAGTGATCAGCCAAGGCAGCGGCGATATCCAGCTGTACTCCCAGGGCAGTATCCTGCTCGGCCAGAGCCGGATCATGACCACTTTCGGCGGCTCGATCCTCGGCTGGTCGGCCAGTGGCGACATCAACGCCGGGCGCGGCTCGAAGACCACCGTGGTGTATACCCCGCCCAAGCGTACCTACGACCTGTGGGGCAACGTCGGGCTGGCGCCGAGCGTGCCGAGTACCGGTGCCGGGATCGCCACGCTCAACCCGATCGCCGAAGTGCCACCGGGGGATATCGACCTGATTGCACCCCTGGGCACCATCGATGCTGGCGAGGCGGGGATCCGCGTGTCGGGCAACGTCAACATCGCCGCCTTGCAGGTGGTCAACGCCGCCAATATCCAGGTGCAGGGCGATGCCAAGGGCATGCCGGTGGTGGCCGCAGTCAATACCGGCGCGATCGCTTCGGCCAGCGCGGCGGCGTCGTCGGCAACCCAGGCGGCACAGGAGGCAGGGCGTCAGCAGCAGGCAGCGGCGCGGCAGCGGCAACCGTCGGTGATTACCGTGCAGGTCCTGGGCTTTGGTGGCGAGCGGTTGGTGCCGGGGCAGGATGGCGCCAGCCTGAACCCGCAGTACAACCGCCACAGCCCTGTGCAGGTGCTGGGCGCGGGTGTGCTGGACGAACGGGCCAAGGCGCAGTTGACCGAGGAAGAACGAGGGAACTTGCTTTGACGGGGGCGAGTGGCTGCTGGGAGGCCTTGGAAGTTGCAGCACCCTGCGAACGTTCAGGCCTCGCAGGGTGCCCCGGGGATCGGCTCATTGACGAGCACGAACCTTGGTTCGCACGCGTTCAGTTCAATGGCCGAGGGCTTTGAGTTGTTCCTGGCGATTGGCCTCATAGGCCTCGCGCGCCATCGGCCGCGCGTGCGGGTTACCCAGGTCTTCCATCGCCAACCGGTGGGTTTCCGGCGCCAGGTAGGCGGCGAAGGCGCACACGCAGGTGATCACCAACGTCAGCCCACCGACCACCAGCGGGATGTTATCCGACCCAGGTGGCGCCACGGTGGCGAACAGCGCCGGCAGCATGGCGGTGACCATGGTGCCGATGTTCTGGGCGATGGCCATGGCCGAGACCCGGTGGCGGGTGTGGAACAGCTCTGGGTAGAAGCTGGGGAATACCGCGTTGTACCCCTGGTAGACCATGCCCCACATGACGATCGAGGCGGCGAACGCCAGCGGCACGTGCTGGATGCTGATCGCGTACAGGTAAGCGAATGCCAGCAGCCCCGAACCCAGGCAGCCGGCGATCATGGTCGGGCGCCGGCCAATCCGGTCGGAGAGGTTGCCGACGAAGGGTATCACCAGCACCGCGACGATATTGCCCACTACCGGGATCCACAGGTACACGCTCTTGTCGAAGCCGATGCCGTAGGCCGGCTGTACCGCGTAGGCGGCGCCGAAGATGGTGGCGACCACCGGGATCACGTTCATCAGGGCCATCAACATCACCAGCAGCATGTGTCGCCAGCTGTGGCGCAAGGCCTCGCTGATCGGTGACTTGACCACCTTGGCCTGTTGCTCTTGCTGGACGAACGCCGGGGTTTCGTGCACCTCCTTGCGGATGATGAAGCCGGCGATCAGCACCACCGCGCTCATCAGGAAGGGAATACGCCAGCCCCATTCGTTGAAGGCTTCGCTGGGCATGAAATAGGCCAACGGCAGGAACACCGCCGCCGCCATCACCTGGCCGGCCTGCACGCCTTGCAGGGTATAACTGGCGTAATAGCCGCGGCGCCCGAACGGGGCATGCTCCATGATCATCGAGCTGGCCCCGGCAATCTCGCCGGCCACGGCGAAGCCCTGGATCAGCCGCAGCACCACCAGCAGCGCCGGGGCCAGCAGGCCGATGTCGTGGTAGGTGGGCAACAGCCCCACGGCCATGGTCGACAGGCCCATCAGGAACATGCACAGCAGCAGCACGTTCTTGCGACCGCGGGTATCGCCCCAGTGGCCGAGCACGAAGGCGCCGACCGGGCGCGCCAGGTAGCCGACGCCGTAGGTGGCCAGCGAGGCGATGATGGCCATCTTCGGGTCGCTGGAGGGAAAGAAGATCTGCGGGAAGATCAGCGCCGCGGCCTGGGCATAGATGAAGAAGTCGTAGTACTCCAGGGCAGAACCGATCCAGCCGCTGGCAGTGGCTTTGCGCGCTTGGGCGCTTGAATGAGCCATGTTGTCTCCGTTGTTCTTGTCAGGGGCCGGTGGGTCAGTGCTGGGGGCACGAACGACGGCTATGGGGAGAAGACCAACGAGGCATTGCGGATCGCAGGGCGAGCAAGGTGTGCATAGGTCGGTACCCGTTTTCTTGAACTTATTATGTGGTGACGTTGGGCGTTGCAGCGCAGGGCCCGCCGAATGACCGGGACTGACCTGCGACTGCTGCTCATGGTTGTGCACGAGGGCCGCGGAAGCAATTCGCCAGACGGGGTTGTGTTCGATAATCGAACGAAAACTAACTGTTCCGTACAAAGTTCGTTGCGACGGCGACTTTACCTGCGAATAATCGATCGTGCCAGGCGCGACGTGGCAGGTCCGGGTCTTTTTCCTGGGCGCGCAGGCTAGCCCGGTGACAAGGCCAACGCGCCACTGGCCCTCCCCAACAACAAGGAACTCCCCCATGCAGCGTTCGATTGCAACCGTGTCCTTGAGTGGCACCCTGCCTGAAAAGCTCGAGGCCATCGCTGCCGCGGGCTTCGATGGCGTCGAGATATTCGAGAACGATCTGCTGTATTACGCCGGCAGCCCCCGCGAGATCCGTCAGCGCTGCGCCGACCTGGGTATCGCCATCACGCTGTTCCAGCCGTTTCGCGACTTCGAAGGCTGCCCGCGCGAGCGACTGCGCAAGCACCTGGACCGCGCCGAGCGCAAGTTCGACCTGATGCACGAGCTGGGCACCGACCTGGTGCTGGTGTGCAGCAATGTGCAGGCCGATGCCCTGGGCGATGAGCAACTGCTGGTCGACGACTTGCGCCTGCTGGCCGAGCACGCCGGCGCACGCGGCTTGCGCATCGGCTATGAGGCCTTGGCCTGGGGCCGTCATGTCAATACCTACCAGCAGGCCTGGAACCTCGTGCGCCAGGCTGACCACCCGGCGCTGGGGGTGATCCTCGACAGCTTCCACACCTTGTCGCTCAAGGGCGACCCAGGGGCCATCGGCGACATCCCCGGCGAGAAGATCTTCTTCGTGCAGATGGCCGATGCGCCGATCCTGGCCATGGATGTGCTGGAGTGGAGCCGGCATTTTCGCTGTTTTCCAGGGCAGGGCGAGTTGGACTTGGCAGGCTTTCTGGCGCCGATCCTGGCCAGCGGCTACCGTGGCCCCTTGTCGCTGGAGATCTTCAACGATGGCTTTCGCGCAGCGCCCCCCCGGCAGACGGCGGCCGACGGCTTGCGCTCCTTGTTGTACCTGGAAGAAAAGACCCGCCTGCACCTGCAGCGCGAGGCGCGCAGCCTGGTGCCGGACGTGCTGTTCGCGCCGCCTGCGGCCAGCCGCTACGAAGGCGTGGAATTCCTTGAGTTCGCGGTCGACGAAGCCGTCGGCGCGCGTCTGCAGGGTTGGCTCAAGCGCCTGGGTTTCGCCACGGCCGGCCACCACCGCAGCAAGGCCGTGAGCCTGTTGCGCCAGGGCGATATCAATATCGTGCTCAATGCCGAGCCTTATTCGTTCGCCCACAACTTCTTCGAGGCCCATGGGCCGTCGCTGTGCGCCACTGCGCTGCGGGTCAGCGATGCCCAGGGGGCGCTGCAACGCGCCACAGCCTATCGGGGCCAGCCGTTCCGTGGCCTGGTGGGCCCCAACGAGCGCGAGATCCCGGCGGTGCGCGCGCCGGATGGCAGCCTGTTGTACCTGGTGCAAGGGGAGGGCGCGGGGCAGGGTATCTACCACAGCGACTTCCACCTGGACGGCGCCGCCCAGGCCAGCGGCGGTCTGCTGCGGATCGACCATATGGCCCTGGCGTTGCCGGCCGAGGCATTGGACAGCTGGGTGCTGTTCTACAAGAGCCTGTTCGACTTCACCGCCGACGATGAAGTGGTACTGCCCGACCCTTACGGCCTGGTCAAGAGCCGGGCGTTGCGCAGCCCCTGCGCCAGCGTGCGCGTGCCGCTGAACATTTCCGAGAACCGCAACACCGCCATTGCCCACGCCTTGTCCAGCTACCGAGGCTCGGGCGTGCACCATGTTGCCTTCGCCTGCGACGACATCTTCGGCGAGGTGGCGCGGGCCAAGGATGCTGGCGTGCCATTGCTGGAGATCCCGCTGAACTACTACGACGACCTGGCGGCGTGCTTCGAGTTCGATGACGAGTTTCTCAGCGAGCTTGCGTACTACAACGTGCTGTACGACCGCGATGCCCAGGGCGGCGAGCTGTTCCATGTGTACACCGAGGCGTTCGAGGGGCGCTTCTTCTTCGAGATACTGCAGCGCAAGGGCGGCTATGCCGGCTATGGCGCGGCCAACGTGGCGGTGCGTTTGGCGGCGATGGCCAAAGCACGCAAGGGCATCGCCTAGACGCTGTTCGCCAGCAAGGCTGGCGCCTGCACCGCAGGGGCCGGCCAACACCGCGCTTCCCTGCATCGCCGTGCTCACGGATAATCGCCCGGATTCCCAAAACGAGCCTGTGAGTCGGTATGAGTGATTCGGTAGCCAAGCCTGAAGTCGAAGGGCTGCGCAAATCGCGCAAGAACAACCCGGAAAAGACCCGCGAGAACATTCTCCAGGCCGCCATCACCGAGTTCGTCCAGCAGGGCCTGGCCGGCGCCCGGGTCGATGCCATCGCCGAGCGCACCGCCACTTCCAAGCGCATGATCTACTACTACTTCGGCAGCAAGGAGCAGCTGTACGTCGAGTGCCTGGTCAAGCTCTACGGCGACATCCGCAAGACCGAGCACAGCCTTGACCTGGAGTCGCTGCCCGCCGAGCAGGCGATCCAGCGGCTGGTGGAATTCACCTTCGACCACCATGACCGCAACGTCGATTTCGTGCGCATCGTCTGCACCGAGAACATTCACTACGGCGAATACGTCAAGCAGTCCCCGGCCATACGCGAGATGAGCAGCCTGGTGCTGCAGGCCTTGGGCCGCACCCTGGCGCGCGGCGTGCAGGAGGGGGTGTTCCGGCCTGGCATCGAGGTCATCGACCTGCACATGCTGATGAGTTCGTTCTGCTTCTACCGGGTGTCCAATCGCCACACCTTTGGCGATATCTTCCAGATCGACCTGGCCGACGAGCAGGTCAAGGACCGCCACAAGCAGATGATCTGCGAGGCGGTGATGCGTTACATCAAGGCCTGAACGCGCCAGCGAGGCTGGCGCCTACGGGGTGAGCCAGGGCGCCTACACGCCGCCACGCTGCAAGTGGGCAAAGTGCGCCTGCATGCGCCCGGCATCGGCTGCCCGACCGCTGAACAGCTCGAACGCCTTGACCGCCTGGAACACCGCCATGCTGCCGCCATCGAGGGTGCGGCAGCCCAGCGCCCTGGCGTGGCGCAGCAGCTCGGTCTGCAACGGGAAGTAGATGATCTCCGCCACCCACAACCCGGCATGCAGCAGGGCCGGCGGCAGTGGCGTGCCTGGCAACTTGGCCATGCCCACCGGCGTGGTGTTGACCAGGCCATCGGCCTCGGCCAGGGCGCCCGCCAGGTCGCTGCCAAGCATGGCCCGGCCGCTGCCGAAGCGTTGGCAAAGGTTATCGACCAAGCCTTGGCCGCGGGCCAGGTCCACCTCGAACACCAGCAGCCGCTCGACCCCTTCGCCCAGTAGCGCATGGGCCACCGCCGCGCCAGCACCGCCCGCGCCCAGTTGCACCACCTGGCGCCTGGCGACATCCGGCAAGCCGCGGCGAAAGCCCTCGGCAAACCCCAGGCAGTCGGTGTTGTGCCCGATCCGCTTGCCATCGCGCAGCACCACGGTATTTACCGCGCCGATGCCGCGGGCCTCGTCCGACAGCTCATCGAGCAGCGCCAGGATCGCCTGCTTGAACGGGAAGGTGATGTTCAGCCCGGTAAAACCGGTGCGTTGCGCCGCCTCGAGCAACTGCGCCAGGGCGCTGTCGGGTAGCCCCAGTTGGTCGGCGTCGATCAGCCGGTACAGGTAGCGCAGGGCCTGGGCGTCGCCTTCGTGCTCGTGCAGCGCTGGCGTGCGCGAGGCCTGGATACCACGGCCGATCAGGCCGGCGAGGATGCCTTGGCTGCTCATGCCGCTTGCTCCTTCAGGGCCTGGCGCAAGTAGCTCAGGGCCATGACGTAGCCCTGGCTGCCGAGGCCGCAGATCACCCCGACGGCGATCCCCGAGACGAACGACAGATGGCGGAACGGCTCGCGCTTGTGCACGTTGGACAGGTGCACTTCGATCACCGGCAGTTCGGCGGCGACCAGGGCGTCGCGGATGGCCACCGAGGTGTGGGTCCAGGCGGCGGGGTTGATGACGATGCCGTGACAGCGGTCACGGGCAGCGTGGATCCAGTCGAGCAGCTCGCCTTCGTGGTTGGTCTGGCGAAACTCCAGCTCAAGGCCCTGGTCGCGGGCGCTGGCGGCGCACAGGCTGGCCAGGTCGGCGAGGCTTTGCTGGCCATATTGGGTGGGTTCGCGGCAGCCCAGCAGGTTCAGGTTGGGGCCGTTGAGCACGAGGATTCGGGGGGGCATGGCGGGCATCGCTTTGTTGTTGTTGGATGCCTTGAATATTTGTACTACCTGGTTAGTTTCGTCAATTGCTGCTGCCATGATTCGGGCGGTAATCGCACATCGTAGGCGGGGTGTTGATGACAGAATTGTAATGTTCATGCCACCGCCCCGATAACCTGCGCTCCTTAAAGTCCCACGCCAAAGCATTCCGCCGCTTGCCGACGAGGACTTCCGCCGTGCCCATCCCCCGCAAGATCGCCTGGCTCTGCCTGCTCCTGGCTGGCCCCGCCAGCGCCCAGAGCCTGAGCCTGGACCAGGCGCTCAGCGCCGCGTTCGCGCAAAACCCCGAACTGGCCGCTGTCGGTCGTGAAATCGGCATTGCCGAGGGCGAGCGCCGCCAAGCCGGGTTATTGCCCAACCCCGAGCTGGCCTGGGAGGTCGAGGACACCCGGCGCAACACCAGCACCACCACCGTGACCCTCAGCCAGGCCCTGGAACTGGGCGGCAAGCGCGGCGCGCGCATCGAGGTCGCCGAGGCCGGTCAGGCCGTGGCCCGGCTTGAGCTGCAGCGCCAGCGCAACGGCCTGCGCGCCGACGTGATCCAGGCCTTCCATGCGGCCCTGCGCGCGCAGACTGCGCTGGAGCTGGCGCAGCAGTCCCAGGCCTTGACCGAGCGCGGGTTGCGGGTAGTGGAAGGGCGGGTGCGGGCTGGCCAGTCTTCGCCGGTGGAAGCGACCCGTGCCCAGGTTCAGTTGGCCCAGGCCCAGGCAGCGGTACGCCGCGCCCAGGCCGAACGCAGCGTCGCCCGGCAAGCCCTGGCACGGCTGACCGGCAGCGCCGAGGTCGGCTTCGACCGCCTCGACAGTGCCAGCCTTTCGCCTGGCCCGGCGCCACGTGCCGAGCTGCTGCTGGCCAAGGTCGAGCAAACCGTCGACTGGCGCCTGGCTGCCGCGCAGGTCGAGCGCGGCGAGGCCGGCCTGGGCTCGGAAAAGGCCCAGCGGATCCCCAACCTCACCGTCAGCCTGGGCAGCCAGTACAGCCGCGAGGACCGCGAGCGGGTCAACGTGGTGGGGTTGTCGATGCCACTGCCGTTGTTCGACCGCAACCAGGGCAACGTGCTGGCGGCTGCGCGGCGCAGCGACCAGGCCCGCGACCTGCGCAACGCCGTCGAGCTGCGCCTGCGCAGCGACACCCGCAGCGCCCTCGAGCAATGGGCCACGGCCATGGGCGAGGTGCAGGCCTACGACCGCACCATCCTGCCGTCGGCGCAGCAGGCGGTGGATACCGCCACCCGTGGCTTCGAGATGGGCAAGTTCGCCTTCCTCGATGTGCTCGATGCGCAGCGCACGCTGATCGAGGCGCGGGGGCTGTACCTGGACGCACTGGCTTCGGCCACCGATGCGCGGGCGCAGGTGGAGCGGATTTACGGCGAGCTCTCGGACGCGCTGTGAAAGGGGGCTGCTACGCAGCCCATCGCGACACAAGGCCGCTCCCACAGGGAACGCGCAGAACTGACGATCGATACCAAAACCTTGTGGGAGCGGCCTTGTGTCGCGATGGGCCGCACAGCGGCCCCGACGAGGTAACGCCCCAGCCTGGAACCAGGAGCAACAATGACCAACCCACGCAAACTCGCCATCCTCGCCGCCGCCATTGCCGCCCTCGGCCTGGGTGGCCTGGCCTGGACCGGCAATCTCGGCCAGGCCTCCAGTGACCAGGCCCAGCACGACGACCACGGCCCTGGCGAAGGCAAGGACGACGGACACGGCCACGGCGCCGCTGCAGAGGAGGGCGAAAACCACGCCGAGGAAGAGGGCAAGCTGCACCTCAGCGCCGAGCAGATCCAGGCCGCCGGCGTGCAGCTGAGCACCGCCGGCCCGCAGACCCTGGGCACCGCCATCAGCTTCCCCGGCGAGATCCGTTTCGACGAAGACCGCACCGCCCATGTGGTGCCCCGGGTGCCAGGCGTGGTCGAGTCGGTCCAGGCCGAACTCGGCCAGGCAGTCAAGCGCGGCCAGGTGCTGGCGGTGATCGCCAGCCAGCAGATCTCCGAACTGCGCAGCGAGCAGCAGGCCGCCCAGCGCCGCCTGGAGCTGGCCCGGCTGACCTTCAGCCGCGAACAGCAACTGTGGCAGGAGCGCATCAGCGCCGAGCAGGACTACCTGCAAGCCCGCCAGGCCTTGCAGGAGGCCGAGATCGCCGCCGCCAACGCCAGGCAGAAGGTGGCCGCCGTGGCCCCGGCCGGCCAGGGCAACCGCTTCGAGTTGCGCGCGCCCTTCGACGCGGTGGTGGTGGAAAAGCACCTGACCGTGGGCGAGGTGGTGGACGAGACCAGCAACGCCTTCACCCTGTCCGACCTGAACCGGGTCTGGGCCACCTTCGCCGTGGCCCCGCGTGACCTGGACAAGATGGTCAGTGGCCGCGGCGTCACCGTCAGCGCCCCGGACCTCGGTGCCCAGGTGCAGGGCAAGGTCAACTATGTCGGCAGCCTGCTCGGCGAGCAGAACCGCGCCGCCACCGTACGCGCCACCCTGAACAACCCCAACGGCGCCTGGCGCCCGGGCCTGTTCGTCAATATCGCGGTCACCGTCGAGCGTTTCGATGCCGCCGTGGTGGTGCCGCAAAGCGCCTTGCAGACATGGGCGGCGCAGACCGTGGTGTTCGCCCGCACCGCCGAGGGCTTCGTGGCCCGTGCGGTCACGCCCGGGCGCCGCGATGGCGACCAGGTGGAGATCCGCGAGGGGCTCGAAGCCGGCACGGTGGTTGCCGCCGCCGGCAGCTTCGTCCTCAAGTCCGAGCTGGGCAAAGGCTCGGCCGAACACAGCCACTGACCGGGGACACCTTTCATGTTCGAACGCCTTATCCAGTTCGCCATCGAGCAGCGCCTGGTGGTGATGCTCGCCGTGCTGCTGATGGCCGCCGTGGGCATCCACAGCTATCAGAAACTGCCCATCGACGCGGTGCCTGACATCACCAACGTGCAGGTGCAGATCAACACCGCCGCGCCCGGCTATTCGCCGCTGGAGACCGAGCAGCGCATCACCTTCGCCATCGAGACCGCCATGGCCGGCTTGCCCGGCCTCAAGCAGACCCGTTCGCTGTCGCGTTCGGGGTTGTCGCAGGTGACGGTAATTTTCGATGACGCCACCGATATCTTCTTCGCCCGCCAGTTGGTCAACGAACGCCTGCAGGTGGCCCGCGAACAGTTGCCCGAGGGCATCGAGGCGGCCATGGGGCCGATCTCCACGGGCCTGGGCGAGATCTTCCTGTGGACGGTCGAGGCCAGGGACGGCGCGCTCAAGGACGATGGCACGGCCTATACCGCCACCGACCTGCGGGTGATCCAGGACTGGATCATCAAGCCGCAGCTGCGCAACGTGCCGGGGGTGGCCGAGGTCAATAGCATCGGCGGCCACGCCAAGCAGTACCTGATCGCCCCGGACCCCAAGCGCCTGGCGGCCTACAAGCTGACTCTCAACGACCTGATCGCGGCGCTCGAGCGCAACAACGCCAACGTCGGTGCCGGCTACATCGAGCGCAACGGCGAGCAGTTGCTGATCCGCGCCCCAGGCCAGGTAGCCTCGGCCGAGGACATTGCCAACATCGTCATTTCCAGCGTCGACGGCGCGCCGATTCGCGTCAGCCACGTGGCTCAGGTCGGCCTGGGCCAGGAGCTGCGCTCCGGCGCCGCCACCGAGAACGGCCGCGAGGTGGTGCTGGGCACGGTGTTCATGCTGATCGGCGAGAACAGCCGCACGGTGTCCCAGGCGGTGGCGGCCAAGCTCGAGGAAATCAACCGCAGCCTGCCCAAGGGCGTGGTGGCGATCACGGTGTACGACCGCACCAACCTGGTCGAGAAGGCCATCGCCACGGTGAAGAAGAACCTCATCGAAGGCGCGATCCTGGTCATCGCCGTCTTGTTCCTGTTCCTGGGCAACATCCGCGCGGCGCTGATCACCGCCATGGTCATTCCGCTGTCGATGCTGTTCACCTTCACCGGCATGTTCGGCAACAAGGTCAGCGCCAACCTGATGAGCCTGGGGGCGCTGGATTTCGGCATCATCGTCGACGGCGCGGTGGTGATCGTCGAGAACGCCATTCGCCGCCTGGCCCATGCCCAGCAGCGCCACGGGCGCATGCTGACCCGCGCCGAGCGCTTCCACGAGGTGTTCGCCGCCGCCCGCGAGGCCCGTCGACCGTTGATCTACGGGCAATTGATCATCATGGTGGTGTACCTGCCGATCTTTGCCCTGACCGGGGTCGAGGGCAAGATGTTCCACCCCATGGCGTTCACCGTGGTGATGGCGCTGCTGGGGGCGATGATCCTCTCGGTGACCTTCGTCCCGGCGGCGATTGCCCTGTTCGTTACCGGCAAGGTCAAGGAAGAGGAGGGCGTGGTCATGCGCACCGCTCGCCGCCGTTACGCGCCGGTGCTGGACTGGGTGCTGGGCCGGCGCAACCTGGCGTTCGCCGCAGCTGCCGCGGTGGTGCTGTTGTCGGGCGTGCTGGCCAGCCGCATGGGCAGCGAGTTCATCCCCAGCCTCAGCGAGGGCGATTTCGCCTTGCAGGCCCTGCGCGTGCCGGGCACCAGCCTGTCGCAGTCGGTGGACATGCAGCAGCGCCTGGAACAGGCCATCATCGCCCAGGTGCCCGAAGTCGAGCGGGTGTTCGCCCGTACCGGCACCGCCGAGATCGCCTCCGACCCGATGCCGCCGAACATCTCCGACGCCTATGTGATGCTCAAGCCGCGCGAGCAGTGGCAGGACCCTGGCAAGCCGCGCGAGGCGCTGATCGCCGAGGTGCAAAAGGCCGCCGCCAGCGTGCCGGGCAGCAACTACGAGCTGTCGCAGCCGATCCAGCTGCGCTTCAACGAGTTGATTTCCGGGGTGCGCAGCGATGTTGCGGTGAAGGTGTTCGGTGATGACATGGCGGTGCTCAACCGCACCGCCGCGCAGATCGCCGCCAGCCTGCAGCAGGTGCCGGGGGCTTCGGAGGTGAAAGTCGAGCAGACCACTGGCCTGCCGGTGCTGACCATCGATATCGACCGGGACAAGGCCGCGCGCCACGGTCTGAACGTGGGCGATGTGCAGGACGCCATCGCCATCGCCGTGGGCGGGCGCAGCGCCGGCACGCTGTATGAGGGCGACCGTCGCTTCGACATGGTGGTGCGCCTGTCCGAAGCGCTGCGCACCGATGTCGATGGGCTGTCCAGCCTGCTGATCCCGGTGCCCGCCAATGCCGCGAGCGGCGCGACGCAGATCGGTTTCATCCGGTTGGCGCAGGTGGCCACGCTGAACCTCGAGCTGGGCCCGAACCAGGTCAGCCGCGAGGATGGCAAGCGCGTGGTGGTGGTCAGCGCCAACGTGCGCGGGCGTGACCTGGGGTCGTTCGTCGAGCAGGCGTCGCAGACCTTGATCGACCAGGTGCAGATCCCACCCGGCTACTGGACCCGCTGGGGTGGCCAGTTCGAGCAGTTGCAGTCGGCTGCCGAGCGCCTGCGGGTGGTGGTGCCGGTGTCACTGCTGCTGGTGATGGCCTTGTTGCTGATGATGTTCAACAATCTCAAGGACGGGGTGCTGGTCTTCACCGGCATTCCCTTCGCCCTCACCGGTGGCGTGCTGGCGTTGTGGCTGCGCGACATCCCGTTGTCGATCTCGGCGGGCGTGGGCTTTATCGCGCTGTCGGGGGTGGCGGTGCTCAATGGCCTGGTGATGATCGCCTTCATTCGCAGCCTGCGCGAAGAGGGGCGCGGCCTGCGCGCCGCGGTCGAGGAGGGCGCGCTGACCCGCTTGCGCCCGGTGCTGATGACTGCGCTGGTGGCATCCCTGGGCTTCATCCCGATGGCCCTGGCCACCGGTACCGGCGCCGAGGTACAGCGGCCGCTGGCGACGGTGGTGATCGGCGGCATCCTGTCGTCGACGGCGCTGACCTTGCTGGTGTTGCCAGCGTTGTACCAATGGGCGCATCGGCGTGACGAGACCGAGCCTGCCTGACCCGGCAACGCTGTAGGCGCCAGCCTTGCTGGCGCCTACAGGCAGGGTGCCCTTGAGTCAGCGCCGGCGCCGCAGCCAGTGATCCAGGCTCAACCTTCCGGCGCCTTTCAACAGCAGCGGCAACAACGCCACCAGGTAGATCAACGGCAGCTTGAAGTTGCCATACCCCTGGTCGGTGATCGCATAGCCGCGGCCCAGTTCCGCCAGGCTCGACCATTGGCTTGGCCAGTGCACCGCGGCAATCGCCACCATCGTCACCACCATCAGCACCGCCGACGCCAGTCGGGTCCCCAGCCCCAGCAGCAAGAGCAGCGGGCAGATCAACTCGGCCCACATCGACAGTTGCCAGTTCAATCCGGCCGGCAGCAGGTCGAAAGGGAATGGAAAACTGCCTTGCAGGTCGGCGAACCAGTTGTTGCCGTTGAACTTCTCAAGGCCCGATTCGAAGAACTCCCAGGCCAGGAACAGCCGTAGTGGCAGGTCGGCGCCCCAGTTGCCGGCACGCTCGAGGGCGCTGAAAGGGCGGGTAAGGGTTTGCGTCAGCATGTCGAGGCTCCTTGCATTGAGTCAGTGGGACAACGAGGGGGCGGCGCGGCGCAGGCGCTGGGCTTGCTTGGCGATCAGCTTGAGGGCGATGGCGGCGAACATCAGGGCGAAGGCCAGGGGATACCAACCGCCCAGGGGAATGCGCTTGTAGAACGACAGGCAGAACACCGCGGCCAGCACCCAGGTGCCGGTGCTGTGCAGGCGCTTCCACAGGCGTGGCCCGAGCAGGCGCATGGGCGCCTTGAACGAGGTCAGGGTCAGCAGCAGGATGAACAGATAGCCTAGCGATCCGGGGATGTTCGCCACGGCGGTGCGACCTGCCCAGAACAGCTCGGGGTAGCGTTGCGCGTACAGGTAGATCAGTGCCCCATGCACGCTGTGCGAGAAGGCGAAGGCCAGGCCGATGTAGCGCCGCTCACGCAGCAGTTGGCGGCTGGCCGCGCCCGGCAGCAGGGTGACCAGCGCCGAGGCGAGGAAGGCCGCCAGGAACAAGGCGAAGGAACTGCGCGCGGTGGCGCGGATGGCACTGCGCAGGCCTTCGACGCCAAGCGGTTGGCTGAGCAGCACTGCGCCAGTCATCAGCAGGGTGAGGGCGGCAAGGGCAGTGAACAGCTTCCAGCCGGAGGGCAGGGCTTTCATGGGTAATTTTCCCGGAGCAGGCGGCGAGGGCGGGCTGCCTTCGCGCTATGGTGGCCGGGAGTGTGCGGTGGCGGGGTATCTGCAGTGTGTCGCGCTACAGGGGGTTCTGTATCACTGTGTAGGCGCCGGCTTGCCGGCGAACACCGGCGCAGCCGGTGCCATCCACCGCGGCGCCGGGTTTGCCAGCAAGACTGGCGCTTGCGGGAGGTTGGTGCGGGTGCGGGCGCTCACTTAGCGCTGGCTGGCCAGGCGTTGCTGGGCGGCGGCGCAGCCGTTGATCTCCACCGCCTTTTGCAGGAAACCCTGGCGTTGCTGGGGGTCGAGCTCGCCAAGCAAGCGGTAGATTTCCGCTTGATAGTCGCGTTGGCGCCCCCACTGCATCTGCAACCCCTGCGGTCGGGAGCGGCTGCAGGCCAGGCGCGTCGCCGGTTGTGGGTAGTAGGGGGCATACAAGGTGGCCATGCTGGGGACCGCTTCCAACGCCTCGCGGTAGGCCGGGCTGGCATTGTAGGGGGTACACCACCGGGCGATGGCCAGGGCTGGCGGCGCGAAGCCCTGCTTGAGGCTGGCCTCCAGCAAGGGGCAAGCAGCATCGGCGATCTGCCCGGCAGGCAGGTAGGTGGTGTAGTACAGCGCCAGGCGATACTGGGCTACCGGATGGCCAAGGGCGACCGAACGCTTGAGCAGCGCCACGGCCGACGGCAGGGTATGCGCCATGGCCTGGCCCTGGCGGCTCAGCTCCGGATCCCTGGCCGAGGCGCGCAGCGGGCTGGCACTGTTCTCCTGGCTGTCGGCCAGTTCCAGCAACGGCAGGGCCTGGCGATACAGCAGGTCGGCATGGGGATCGATGTTTACCTCCAGCGCCTGCACGCCAAAGGCCGCCAGCAACAGGGGCAAGAGGGTGGCACGGCTTGCGCGCATGGCCAACAGCTGGGGGACGACAGGGTAAGTCATGGCAGGTACGCGTGTGCCTCAGGCGGATCAGGAGCGACGACGGCGTATTCTAGCCAGCCAGCGTGCTTCGCCGAAAGCCCGGCATGTCGCCATCAGGCCGGCTTGATCGGTGAAACCTTGCGCAGGGCGTGGTTTTCCTGGGCCAGGCCGAGCTTGGCGGTGATGACTTTGGCCAAGGCATTGTTGCCCAGGTCATTGAAGTGCAGGCGGTCGACGAACAAGTCCTGGGCGAAGGCCGGCGAACTGCCGAGCATGCAGTTCATGTCGTAGCAGGGGATGGGCTCGGCCTGGCTCTTGATACGACGGAAAAAGGCCATGCGCAGTTGGTTGTCGAAAGCGCTGCCGATCAGGCGGTCGAAGTTCGACGGGTGGCGCTCGAGCGCGGCCAGCATGGCCTGCTCGCCGCCCGGCAGGGTTTCCCGGCACCAGGGCAGCAATGGCTGGAGGATGAAGGTGAGGGTGGTATGGCCGTCGGCCAGCAAGCGGTCCCATTGCCGCAAGGTGCGGCCGATGCTGTCGGCGGCGCGGACCAGGCGTTTATCCGGGCTCGACAGCGGTTCGATGTCTGGCCATGGCGGCAAGCGGCGTGGAGCCAAGGCCTGGCCCAGGCGTTGCCAGAGCGATTCGCGGCGTGGTGGGTCAGTCGCCGGCACGCCTTCGTTGAAGCGGTTGAGGAAGTCCTGGTAGGCCTGCGCCCTGTGCGGGTCCTGGCTGCCAGCCAGCACTTCGCCGAGGGTCTCCTGGGCCAGGGTATTCAGGCCGCTGAGCAGCACGACATGACCGATTTGGCCAAAGCGGTGCTGGTGAGTGAGGAACAACAGCAGCTCCTGGGTCGCGTTGAGCCCGCAACCGGCCAGGCTCAGCCAGACCTCGCCGGTCAGCTGCGACAGGTATGAGGCCACCGTGTGTTGGTCGGAACTGGCGCCGATGCCCATGGCCGTGGAACCGCCCACCAGCACATTGACCCGCGCCGCGCCACCGCGCTCGGCCACCGAGAAGCGCTTGCCGGCGCAGTAGCTGTAGCGCAGCCCCAGGGCATCGGTGTTGATGGTGCCGGAGCGGTAGCCGCGCTCGTGTAGGTAGAGCATCTGCGGCGCCCGCCGGCTGCCCCGTTGCAGAAAGTGCTGGTAGTCCTGGGGCAGTGGGCTGCCTGGCGGGGTGTCGTCGATCGGGGTCACGGGCGCTCCTTGGACGGTGCTCGGCTCAGGCCGCCAGCGCCTTGAGGTTGTAAGCCAGGCCAACGCCTGCGATCAGCAGCAGCGCCACGCCGGAGGCCAGGCTGATGACACGGTTGCTGCGCGGCGAGGCGAGCTTGCCGATGGCGAAGATGTACAGGCTGAGCACGGCGAAGTCGATGGCGATCCACAGCAACGACAGCACCAGCATGCTTTTACCGAACGATTCGGTGATCTGGATGAACTGCGGGAAAAAGGAAATGAAGAAGATGATGTCCTTGGGGTTGGAAATACCCACCATGAAGCCCTGCAGCATGCCGCCACGCCCCGGCTGCGCCACCGGCGTATCCGCTGCGGGGCTGTCGGCCGCGGGTTGCATGGCTTCGCGCAGGGTGCCCAGGGCGATGTAGCCGATGAACAGGCAGCCCAGCAGGCTCATGCCATTGAGCCAGGTCTTGTCGATGGCCGCGCTGGTCATGATGATCCAGGCCGCGGCGCCGATCAGCACCAGTGACGCCCAGTTGGTGCCCACGGCGGTGAACAGCGCCTTGCGCGAGCCCGAGGCGGCGGCGGTATTGACGATCAGTGCCACCACCGGGCCAGGGGTGGCGATCAGCAGCAGGACGGTGAGGGCGTAGGTGGCGGTCAGTGCGGTATTCACGTTCAGTTCTCGATCAGGGGGGCAGCAGTTGCGGTATGGAACGGGCAGCGCGCCGGGTTCAGCGAGCCGGGCTCCTGCAGTTGGTATTGGCGCCACTCGAAGTTGTCGTCCTGGCCGAAGAAACCAAGGGAGTCTGGCATAACGCCGTCGTTGTAGTGGTGCACCCGGTCGCGAATGCGCGCGCGGATGCGCTGGCCGCTTTCGGTACCCGCGCTGGCCACTTCGTCGAAGCTTTCCCGGGGGTTGATGACGAAGGTGATGTGCCGGCCCAGGTTGCGGCTTTTCATCAGCTGGTGGCCGGGGAAGCTCATGTTGACGAACAGCGGCATGCCGGCGAAACAGAACGCCCAGCGGGGGTCGTGGGGGTCTTGCGGCACCTCGGCTGGCCAGGGTTGCGGGTCGCGGGCGTGAACCTGGTGCAACACCTCCCAGGCCAGGCCCTGCTGGGCGGCGAGCGTGGTGGCCGGGTCGGTTTGCAGAAACACCAGCAGCGGGTGACCGATGCGCTGCTTGAGCGGGAGCGGTTCGACGGTGCGGATGTAGTCGGCCAGGCCCCGGGCGATATCGTCGGCCAAGCGCTCGGCACGGGCGAAAATCACATGGCAGGTGCGCGCGGTGACCGCCTTGCGCCCGAACAGGCAAGGGAAGTCGGGGTTGGCCAGGGTCTGCTTGAAGTGTTCTATGGTCTTGTGCGTCCAGTGGTGCCGGTTGTGCACATGTTCATCGGCCAGCTCTAGCGCATCCAGGCGGTAGCAGTTTCCATACCCTGTAAACATGATTTCCCCAGGTCTATCGATGTGACCACGTCAAGGTGATTTTTCCGTCATATCCATGCGGGTTGGCTATATAAAATTGTTATTTAGCTGCATTTTCCGTGAGGGTAGCTGCGTTGTAAAACGCCTGGAACTATGACCTACTATGAGCCTTGCTAATGCTCTGGAAGGCGCTCATGTCAGAACGGATTCAAGCCTTGCATGCCCTGCGGGCCTTCGAAGTGGCCTCGCGCTACGGCTCTTTCACCCGCGCCGCCCAGGAACTGGCCCTGACCCAGGGCGCGGTCAGCCATCACATCAAGACCCTCGAGGCGTTGTTCGGTTGCGACCTGTTCGAGCGCCGCGGCCCCAAGTTGCGCCTGACCGAGCACGGCCGGCTGCTGGCCCAGGAGCTCAAAGTCGGCTTCAAGATCATCGAGAACGCCTGCGCGCTGTTGCGCCAGGACCGTTACGGCATCCGCCTCAAGGCGCCGTCGACGCTCACCGTGCGCTGGCTGCTGCGGGCGCTGGACGGGTTCAAGAAGGCCGACAACAGCTGCGCGGTGCAGCTGTCCAGCGTGTGGATGGACATCGACGCGGTGGATTTCTATTCCGAGCCCTACGACTGCGCCATCCTCCTGGGCAACGGCCGTTTCCCGGCCGAGGTCGAGAGCCTCAAGCTGTTCGACGAGTGGCTGATCCCCGTGTGCCACCCCGGCTACCTTGGCAACCCCGCGCCGCCGCTGTCGGTGCTCGACGATTGCGAGCTGCTGCACCCCTCGCCGGACCGGCGTGATTGGCGGCGCTGGCTGGCGCGCCTGGACGCCCTGGAGATCGGCATCGACCAGGGCCAGGTGTTCGACACCCTCGACCAGGGCATCTCGGCGGCCCAGCAAGGCCTGGGCATTTCGGTGGTCGACCTGGTGCTGGCCAGCGCCGACCTGGCGGCGGGCAACCTGGTCACGCCATTCCCCCAGGCGGTGGCCACCGGCGACGGCTACTACATGACCTGGCTCAAGGCCAGCCCCAAGGCCCACCAGATGCACAAGCTGCGGGATTATCTGGTGGCGCAGGTGCCGGCGTTGGCGCACAAGGACATCAGTTATCTGTATGGGTGATACTGCTTCGTAGTGACGGCTATCGGCTCTAGGCCGTAGTGTCTAATGCTATACCGTGCGTTGCTTGATCTTGCCGGGCGTTTGGTGCGTACAACGTCTGCTCTTCCCGTACTCACAACGGTTCACCTGTTAACTTTACTAGTTTCTGATCCCCCTTTTCGGCGTGACAATAGCGTTGAATCGGCATTGGGCTGAATGCGATGAGAGGGTACGAATATGGCTCGTGAAACGAAGTCTGTTACAGCATCCGATGAAGGGAGTGTACGTGGGGTTTGGCAAGTGGATGATGATTTTCCTTTCGAAATTACTTATGAGGAGCTGGCGACGAGCAATGGCTCATTTTGGCGTAGCGAAATACAGTTAAAAAGTGGACAGATCGCTTCGGTAACTACTATACCCAGGGGGGATCAGAAATATGTTAATTACCAGGTTGTGGATACTTATGAGGCTTGGGGAGTATGTAGGTTTTACGAGTTTGGGCCTGCGAGAAGTATTGCCAATCCGTCACATCAAGTACCTGGGCCGCTCAATATTAAGAAAGATGTGCTGACGTTGAGCTCTCATTTGATGTGTGAGGCTGATGATAGAGAAGTGCTTATTTCCCCAATGGATATGGTGATCGTTGAAAAAAACTCTAAAAGCCGCTATGAGGAAATAGTTGGGGCGTACTCCGGGGTGTCAGTAAAAAGTATTTTGGATGATCATGATCATCCAGCCCATAAGGCGCTTTCCTCTCTGTCGGGGTTATACAATCTTAGGGCTGAGTTTTTATATGAGGTGGAGTATCTGGAAAATGGTGGTTTGTATATTAGTATGAAGGTTGTTTTCAGCTCTTCCGACAAAAAAGCTGTCTATTCTGTGGCCGAGAATAGACAGGGTGATGGGTTGTCTGCCACTTAATTGTAGAAGAAGGTTTCATGAACAGTCTCCAGGCAGTGATCAGGCGAGGTGAATGTCGGCAAGGAATGACTAAGGGCAAGCTTCTGCCACCGCGCAGGCTAAGTGCCGAGCTACCGCTCCAAGCGCCTGCAACTCTACCGCCGCGCCTGATCACGGCCGTTTTTCAGCAATAGCTGCTCCACCATGAAGTCGATGAACACCCGCAACTTCGGCGGCATCTGCCCGCCCGAGGGCCACAGCAGGTAAAAACTGCCGCGCCGCTCCATGAACCCTTCGAGCACGCTCACCAGCCTGCCGGCCGCCAGCTCCTTGTGCACGCTGAAGTCCGGCAGGCAGGTGATGCCGCGATCATTGAGGGCGAAGCAGATGCGTGTTTCGACATGGTTGCAGACCATGGCGATGGGAATGGCGTAGTCCTGCTCGGGGTGCTCCCGGCGCAGCGGCCAGACTTCCAGCTTGCCGGTGCTGGGAAAGCGGTAGTGCAGGCAGCGGTGCCCGGCCAGATCGCGCGGGTGCTGCGGTATGCCGTGTGCGGCAAGGTAGGCCGGGGAGGCGACCAGGCGGTGCTGGAAGTGCCCGAGAAACTTGGCGTTCAGGCGCGAATCCAGCGGCTGGCCACCGCGCATCACCACATCGAAGCCTTCGCCGACGATATCCACCATGCGGTCGCTGAAGTCCAGGTCCAGCTCGATGTCCGGGTAGCGCGCCATGAATTCGGCCAGCGCCGGCATCACCAGCCCGGTGACCTGCGGCAGGCTGACCCGCAAGCGCCCGCGTGGGGTGCTGCTGGCCTGGGACAGCGCCTGCTCGGTGGCTTCGATCTCGGCCAGGATGCGCTGGCTGCGCTCGAGAAACAACGCGCCTTCGGCGGTCAGGGTAATGCTGCGGGTGCTGCGATGGAACAGGCGCACCCCCAGGCGTTGCTCCAGGCGCGCCACGCGCTTGCCCACCGCCGAGGCGCTGATCCCCAGGGACTGGCCGGCGGCGACGAAACTGCCGGCTTCGGCGATTCGGTTGAACACCACGAAGCCGCTGAGGCTGTCCATATCTCGCTCCTATTGCGGACATTAGTGTCCGGTATGAATGGCATTCTAACCGTCTTTTTCCGTAATGCCCCGTTGTCACAAGATACCGGCCTTGATCGACAGTTGGAGGCATCCATGCATACACCTTCCCCCGCGGCATGCGCCGCCGAACCTAGTGCCCAGGCGGCGCGGCTGCCCTTGGGTGGGTTGCTGGCCCTGGCCCTGACCGGCTTCATCGCCATCCTCAGCGAGACCCTGCCGGCCGGCCTGCTCGACCAGGTCGCCACGGGCATGGGCATCAGCCAGGCCATGGCCGGGCAATGGGTCACCGCCTACGCGCTGGGTTCGTTGCTCACGGCGATTCCGCTGGTGACCTTGACCCAGGGCTGGTTTCGGCGCCGGGCCTTGTTGCTGGCCATCGGTGGTTTCGTGCTGGGCAACGGGTTGACCGCTGTGTCAGCGGATAACACCTTGACCTTGCTGCTGCGTTTTCTGACCGGCGCCGCCGCCGGCCTGGCCTGGGGCCTGATCGCCGGCCATGCCCGGCGCATGGTGGCGCCGGCGCAGCAGGGCAAGGCGATGGCAGTGGCGATGCTGGGGCAGCCCATCGCGCTGTCGCTGGGGTTGCCGATCGGCACCTGGCTAGGCGCCTTGCTGGGCTGGCGCGCCACGTTCGTGGTGGTGACGCTGGCGGCACTGTTGCTGGTGGGCTGGGTGCTGCGGGCGGTGCCGGATTTCCCCGGCCAGGTGGCGGGCCGGCGGCCGGCGGCGCTGGGGGTGTTGCGCACACCCGGGGTGGCGCGGGTGCTGCTGGTGATCCTGGCGTGGATCCTGGGACACAACATTCTCTATACCTACATCGTGCCGTTGTTGGCGGCGCTGGGCATGGCGGGCGAGGTCGGCCAGGTGCTGATGACCTTCGGCCTGGCATCGTTGGTTGGCATCGTGCTGGTTGGCCTGGGCGTGGACCGTCACCTGCGCGCGCTGGTACTGGCATGCCTGGCAGGCTTTGCCCTGGCCACCCTGGCGCTGGGCCAGGTGCAGGGCTCGGCGTGGCTGGTGCATGCCAGCGTGGCGCTGTGGGGCTTGACCTATGGTGGCGCGCCGACCTTGCTGCAGACCGCCTGTGCCGATGCGGCGGGCGAGGGCGGCGATGTGGCGCAGTCGATGCTGGTGACGGTGTGGAACAGTGCGATCGCCCTGGGCGGGATCATCGGCGGCTTGTTGTTGACCGGGGCCGGGGTGGCATCCTTTGGCGCGGTGGTGCTGGGGTTGCTCGCCGTGGCCGGGTGGCTGGTGTTCGGCGGGCGCCGGGCCGGGTTCGCCAGTGGCGCCCGGCGGGGATGATGCGCGCCGGCCAGGCTGGTGCCTACGGGCTGGGAGGGCAATGCTGTAGGAGCCGGCTTGCCGGCACGGTAGAATCGGCATTTGCGCTCCAGCTTTGCGAGGTTCACGCGGTGCAGTTGCAACGGGGCTTTGTCCTTACCCGTCATTGGCATGACACGCCCGAAGGCGCCAGCGTGGAATTCTGGCTGGCCACCGACCAGGGCCCCAGGCGGCTACGCCTGGCGCCCCAGCCTTCGGTGGCGTTCATTCCGGCTGCCCAGGCCGATCACGCCCGGGCGCTACTGGCCAACGAGCCGGGCGTCGAGCTCAAGCCCCTGCACTTGCGTGATTTCGACCAGCGCCCAGTGCTCGGCCTGTACTGCCGCCAGCACCGTCAGCTGATGGCCCTCGAGAAGCGCCTGCGCGGCGCCGGCATCGAGGTGCTGGAGGCCGATATCCGTCCGCCCGAGCGTTACCTGATGGAGCGCTTCATTACCGCCCCGGTACGTTTTGTCGGCCATCCCGATGCACAAGGTACCTGGTGCGACGCCCAGCTCAAGCCTGACCCCGACTACCGCCCGCCACTGCGCCTGGTGTCACTGGATATCGAGACCAGCGAGCGCGGCGAGCTGTACAGCATCGCCCTGGAAGGCTGCGGGCAGCGCACGGTGTACATGCTCGGTGCGGCCGCGGGTGAACACCCTGCGGTGGATTTCGAACTGCATTATTGCGCCGATCGCGCGGCCATGATCGACAGCCTCAACCGGTGGCTGGCCCTGCACGACCCGGACGCGATCATCGGCTGGAACCTGGTGCAGTTCGACCTGCGCCTGCTTTTCGAACATGCCCGCCAGCTCGAGGTACCCCTGTGCCTGGGCCGCGATGGCGCGCCGCTGCACCTGCGTGAGCATGGCAGTCGCCATCACTTTTTCGCCGAAGCGCCCGGGCGCTTGCTGATCGACGGTATCGAGGCGTTGCGCTCGGCTACCTGGAGCTTTCCATCCTTCAGCCTGGAAAGCGTCGCCCAGCAGTTGCTCGGTGAAGGCAAGGCCATCGACACCCCGTACGCGCGCATGGAGGAGATCAACCGGATGTTCGCCGAGGACAAGCCGGCGTTGGCCCGCTACAACCTCAAGGACTGCGAACTGGTCACGCGGATCTTCGCCCATACCCGGCTGCTCGACTTCCTCCTCGAGCGCGCGTCGGTCACGGGCCTGGCGGTGGACCGCAGTGGCGGCTCGGTGGCCGCGTTCTGCCACCTGTACATACCGCACATGCACCGCCTGGGCTATGTCGCTCCCAGCCTTGGCAGCCGCCCGGACGAGGCCAGCCCCGGCGGGTTCGTCATGGATTCGCGGCCAGGCCTGTACGACTCGGTGCTGGTGCTGGACTACAAGAGCCTGTACCCCTCGATCATCCGGACCTTCCTGATCGACCCGGTGGGCCTGGTCGAGGGCTTGCACCAGCCGCAAGACGCTCATTCGGTGGAGGGCTTTCGCGGTGCGCGTTTTTCCCGCACCGCGCATTGCCTGCCGGCCATCGTCGAGCGCGTGTGGCAGGGCCGCGAGGCAGCCAAGCGTGACGGCAACGCGCCGCTTTCGCAGGCGCTGAAGATCATCATGAATGCCTTCTACGGGGTGCTCGGTTCCAGCGGCTGTCGCTTTTTCGACCCTCGCCTGGCGTCGTCGATCACCCTGCGTGGGCACCAGATCATGCGCCAGACCCGGGCTTTGATCGAGGCGCAGGGCTACGACGTAATCTACGGCGACACCGACTCCACGTTCGTCTGGCTCAAGGGCGCGCAGGCCGAAGACGACGCCGCGCGCATTGGTCGCGCGCTGGTCGCGCAGGTCAACCAGTGGTGGCGCCAGCACCTGCGCGAGACCCTCGGGCTGGACAGCGCGCTGGAGTTGCAGTTCGAGACCCACTACGCGCGCTTCTTGATGCCGACCATTCGCGGCGCCGAGGAGGGCAGCAAGAAGCGCTATGCCGGCCTGGTGCGCCGTGGCGAAGGCGACGGCGACATGGTGTTCAAGGGCCTGGAGTCGGTGCGTACCGACTGGTCGCCACTGGCCCGCCAGTTCCAGCAGGAGCTCTATGGGCGAATCTTCCGCGGCCAGCCTTATCGCGAGTATGTGCGCCAGTACGTGCACCGCACCTTGGCGGGCGAACAGGATGCCCTGCTGGTGTATCGCAAGCGCCTGCGCCGGCCATTGGCCGATTACCTGCGCAATGTGCCGCCGCATGTGCGCGCCGCGCGCCTGGCGGACGACTACAACAGCCGCCTGGGGCGGCCCAGGCAGTATCAACGCGGCGGCTGGATCAGCTACCTGGTCACCATGGCCGGGCCCGAGCCGCTGGAGAACCTGCAGGCGCCGATCGACTACGAGCACTACCTGACTCGGCAATTGCAGCCGGTGGCCGATGCCATTCTGCCCTTTGTCGGTGATGACTTCAGTGCCCTGATCGATCAGCAATTGCCGCTGTTCTGAACGGGTGGTAACCCTATAGCACCCTCAAAAGACAGCCAGCCTTTAGTTTTGCTCCTCAATCATTGAGGAGAAGGCGAAATGGCCAGCACGCTCGACCCGCTGAGCAAAGCGGTGGATACGCTCGCACTGGAACAGGCGTATCAGGATGGCATGATCGTGAAGCGCTTGCCGGACTGGATCGGCAAACTGACGATGGCCAAGCCAACGGACCAGAACATTCCCGCCAGCGGCCTTTACCCATCGCAACACACAGCCCTTCACGAGGCCTTCAAGACCAGCTTGCGCTGTCGCCACCGCTTGGCCGCCGAGCTCAAGCGAATACAGGGTATCGACCTGTTTGCCAAGCCGCTGCTGCAGCGTGAAATGCTCGAGCGGTTCGGCACGTTGGTGGAAATCGATCAGCTGTTCTTGCGTGTCTATTACTTTGCGGTCTCATCCAAAACGCAGGGGGCTACGGGGCGTCAGCCACAGATGGAGAAGGACTACTACGACATTCCCTTGCTTGAAGCGGCGTTGTACAACTTTTCCCAGGTTGAAACGACGCCCAGCGGCCAGCCGCGGGACAATTGTGTGGTCGACAGCAAGGGCGCCAAGCAGCAGCGACCGACCGCCATCGAGTTCGCCGGGCTCTGTCGGGTACTGGACCTGGGCGAGCGCTACCAGCAGCACCTCGCTGGCATTCTCCAGGCGCCTGCCGAGCGAACCGCCAGCGGCCATGCCGTCGCCGCAAGCTTGCAGGACCGGTACAGCAGCGAGATGTTGATTGCCGCGTGCAAGGCCAAGTCGGAAGGCGTGTTGCAGGCCGGCGAACTGGCGCTGATCATCGAGCTGTGCCAGAAGGGCAAGCCAGGCACCCTGGACGACGCGCCGGTAATTGCCAAGCAGATGCAGGCGTTTGGCTGTGACCTGCAGCAGATCGTGGTACTGGATGTGATACACGAGGGCTGGTTGTTCAATTTCAGCCGCAAGGTACTGGTGTACATCCCCGGCGACCCCCATGGTCCCTGGAGCGTGAGCGACGACCTGGAGGCGTTCACCCGCAAAGTGCTGGGCAAGCGCTTGCGCAACAAACCTTACCAGCAGTTCTTCGCCCGCTTCGTGCGTCGTCGCGACAGCCGCAAGTTCTTCGCCAAGGTGGCGGCGAAACTGGAGGGCGTCGCCGACTTCGCCACCCGCGAGATGGATCAGCATATGCGCGCGTATGCGCCGACGCTGTTCGAACAGTTGGCCAAGGCCTATATCGTGCAGATCAAGGACGATGCCGAGGTGATCGCCGTGCCCGCAGGCAAGATCGATCGGCAACTTCAGCGTGAACATCGCCAGCAACTGGAGACCGAGGGTTGGACACTGCTGGGCCTGGCCGCGTTGTTCGTCCCGGCCTTGGGCGCCCTGTTGCTGGCAGTCATGGTCTGGGACCTACTCGATGAGCTGTTCCAGGCCGTCGAGGACTGGCGAGAAGGCGATACGCATGACGCCCTGGAACATGTGCTGAACATCGCCAGGAGCGTGGCGATGATCGGCGCGACCGCCGCGCTGGTGGGGGGCGTGAGCCGTGCTTGGAACGCCGTGGACAAGCTGGTGCCTGCGCGCCTGGAAGCAGGGGGGGAGAAGCTGTGGAGCGGTGATGTGACGCCGTTTCGCGGTGCGCCACCGCCAGCCCTTGCCACCCTCGACGAGCAAGGTGTGTATCGGCTCGGCGAACGCAGTTGGGTGAGCATGCAGGGCTACTACTACGAGGTGCGCCAGCGCGCCAGCGACGAGCAATGGCAACTGCTGCCGCGCCAGGGGCATGGCCCAGTGCTGCGTGGCAACGGGGCGGGGGCCTGGCGGGTATGGAGCGAGCAACCGGTCGAGTGGGATGACCCCTACCAGATGTTTCGCCGCCTCGAGGGGCCGTTTCGCCAGCTGGACGATGCCCAGATCGATCAAGCGATGAGCATCCATGGCTTGAATACCGAGCACCTGCGGGCTTTGCATGTGTACGGCAAGGCACCGGAGCCCGAGCTGGCGGACACTGTCAGCCGCCTGTTGATCGAGCGCCGGGTGCAGGATCTGGTCAGCGCGCTGCGCGCCGCGCAGGCTACCGACGATCCCGAGCTGCTGGCCAAGGTCAAGGCGCTGCCGGGCGCGGCGGGCAAGCAAGGGCAAGCGTTGGCCGAACACGCCTGGGAACAGCGGCGAACGTTACTGCGTCAACTGTACGATGAAACACAGGCCACCGAGGATCAGGCGACCCTGACACTGCGCAAGGTGTTTCCCCGCCTGCACCGGTTCGCCGTCCGGCAATTGCTGGGCGCAGCCACGCAGGCCGACCGCGACTACCTCGACACTACACACAAGCTGCCATTCCAGCTGGTCCAGGCCGCGCGGGCCAGCATGCTGCGCATCAGGGTCACCCGTGCCTGTGAAGCGCTGTACTTCGACGTGCCACAGGACCTCGATCTGGCCAGGACCGTCCTGGCCATGCTGGAGGCCCGAAGCGCATGGGCGGGCAGGCCGCACGTGCGGCTGTTCGACGGCCAGGCGTTGCAACCGTTGCAGACCATGGCTGGCGCTGGACGCAGCTACCGACTGATCCACGACAATGGCCTGTTCAGCCTGGAGGATGCCCTGGGTATTGGCCTGGCGGGGCCGGACGAGTTGTTCAACGTGCTGGTCGGCGCCCTGCAAACCGAGGACTTTTCGACATTGGGCGTGGACGCGCCCTATGCGCTCAATTTGCGCCGGATGCTGGCACGCCAATTGCCCGCGCAAAGGCCATTGATCGCAAAGCAGCTGGGCAAGGACGAGGCAGCAACGAGCTTCGTCGCGCCTCAACGGCTCGACGATGGCAGGCTTGGCTATCCGCTGGGCGGCAATACCCTCAGTCGCCAGGGCCGGGCGGGCCGCCGTCCACGCTCGCTGGCGGCGCGGTTGCGTGACTTGTACCCAGCGTACAGCGCTGCGCAGATCGAGCAGTGGCTGCTGCGGATGCACCTGGCAAGGCGTGCGGCCAGCGAGGAGCTGACCGTGCTCGAGCAGCAGGCCCAGTTGTTGGACGACAGCTTGAAACAGTGGGAGAGAGGAGGGCTTCTGGGCGGCGACCGGCAAGCTCGGGGTCGTTTCAGGAAGGCGACATTGGAATGCTGGCGGGAAGTCATCCCGGGGCGTATCAATGCCGATGATCTGCAAGTGGAGGTCACCTGGACCTTCACCGGAGAACCGTTGCGTTCGCTGCCGCCGTTGCCGGCACAGGTGAGCTTCCCCCATGTGCGCAACATCGCCCTGCGCGCCCTGAAGCTCAGGGCGCTGCCCGATGATTTTCTGCGCGCCTTCCCGAACTTGCGCGCCTTGGAAGTGACAGGCAGCAAGCTGCAGCGCCTGCCGGTCAGCTTGATCCTGAGGCCTGCCCTGCGGGTGCTGGATCTTTCGGATAACCGCATCACGTTGGATGGGGCTCAGGCGGCGGTGCTCGGTGGGTGCAGGTCGCTGGTCTATCTCAATCTGTCGGGCAACCCCCTGGGGGACGGACTCTCAGTGGCCACCATGACACGGTTGAGCGAACTGCACTTGCGTGGAACGCAGCTCGAGCAGCTGCCTTTGGGCGTGCTGGCCAATCCCAGTCTGTATCTGCTCGACTTGACAGGCAACGACATCGGCGAGCTGCCCGAGGACTTCCTGAGGTCGGCCTTGTGGCGCGAAGGCTACGTGGACTTGACGGGCAACCCGGTGACTGTCCGGCAGAACACCAGCTGGCAGGAAGAATGGGAGACGCCCTATGACAGCCAGGTCCCTTATCACTTGCACTGGCTTGACCGCATGGACGTTGCGTTGCGCGATACCCTCGCGGCTGCCTGGGCGAGTATCGAAATCATGGACGGTTCGGACAACTTTCTGCAGTTGCTGGCTGCATTGACGCGTTCTGCCGACTTCAAGGGCGCTGACACCTTCAAGTACCTGGCCGCGCGGGTCCTGGATCTGATGGAAAGCATGATCGGCAATGCCCCGCTGGCCAAGGAGCTGTTCGACAACGCCGTGGTGGAAAACTGCGCGGACAACTCGACGGCGGTGTTCAGTGACCTGGAAGTGCGCAAGCTGTTGTGGCAGACCGTACACGACTTGCCCAAGGCGCAGCGCGGCCAGGCCCTGGTCAGGCTGTCACGCCGGCTATGGCGGCTGGAAATGGTCAAGCACTACGCCTGGCTGAATGCATCGCGTACCCTGCAGGGGCAGCGCGAGTCCCTCGAAGTGGCGCTGATCTACTGCCTGCAATTGCGTGATGCGCTGGACTTGCCCATCGGCGTGCGCACCATGCGTTTCGCCAATGCCGTGGTGGTCGCGGCTGAAGATATCGCGCAAACCCGGCAACTGGTCCTGAGCGCAGAGACGCCGGATACGCTGGCGGTCTGGATGCTAGAGCGCACGTTCTGGCAAGACCATGTCGCTGAGACATACGGTGATCGACTGAAGCTCCCCCAGTCGTTCCACGACAGGTCGGCGGCGCTGGCTGCCCAAGCCGCGCCGGATTCAGCGTACGAGGCGTTGCAGGAAGAGAGCGAGCAGTGGACTTACCAGCAGAAGTACTCCTTGACGATCGAGGCGTTGAACCGCTGGCCCTAGGACGCACCCGTGCGGTCAGTTGGACTATGCTCATTGCGTAAAGGCGTTGCCGCAGGAGCCGGTAATGGCCAGTAACCTTTTGCCCGCGCCGAAGGCTGGTCAGCTGGTTTAGGCTCCCGCGTCGGATCTTTCTCCCGGATCCGTAGTCTTTTGGTTTATCGACAACACAAGGAGATGCGCATGCTCGTCCGGTCACTGACCCTCGCCACCTTGCTCGCGGTAGCCGGCCCTTTGTACGCCGCCGACAGTGACGCACCATTGGCCAAGGAACTGGGCAAGGCCAGGCCGTTGGTGGTGATCGCGCCCAGTAGCGCCGATCCGACCCTGCGTGGCTTGAACCAGGCGCTGGAAGACCCCGCTACCAAGGCCTCTTTCACCGAGCGTAACCTGGTGCTGTTCAGCGTCGCCAACATGATGGGCAAGCGCGAGGACAAGAACCTCGAGCAGCAGGCCACCATGGCCCTGATCCGCGAACTCAAGCTGGGCGCGAGCAAGGGCACCAAGGTCATCCTGGTGGGCAAGGACGGTGAGCGGCATGTGCTCAAGGACGACGACAGCGGCGAGAAGCTCGACCCGCAGGTGATCTTCAAGGCTGTCGATGAGCTGCCGGCCAGCGAAAAGGCGGTGACCGCGCCAGAGCCGGTAGCTGCCGCCCCCGCCGAGCCCAAGGCCAAGGACAGCAAGGCCAAACCTGGCAAGCCCGCCAAGCCTGCCGCGCCGCCCAAGCCTCTCGAGGATTGACCGCCAGGGCGCGGCTCGCCCCGCGGCGGGCCGTGCTCTGTATCACTGTGTATCTACCCGCCGCCACGACCGACTGACATACAAAACCCCCTTTGTCGCGATACACCGACGACACACTGCTGCGGCCAAATGGCTCCACTTTCCAACCAAGTGGAGCAACACCATGAAAACGCGCAATACGCTCGGCCTGCTCGGCGCCACCCTGATCGGCGGCATGGTCCTGGGGAACACTGCCTTTGCCGTGGAACCGCTGGTCCAGGGTTACCAGTTGGCTGCTGCCAAGACCCCGGGGGAGGGCAAGTGCGGCGAGGGCAAGTGCGGCGCCAGCGGCAAAGCCACCCAGGGCGAAGGCAAGTGTGGCGAGGGCAAGTGTGGTGCCAGCGCCAAGGCTGGTGCCGAGGGCAAGTGCGGGGAAGGCAAGTGCGGCGACGCCTCGTTCGCCCGCACCGACAGCAACCACGATGGCAAGGTTTCCCGCGAGGAGTTCCTTGCCGTGGCCAAGGATCGCGCCGCCGACTTCGAGAAGATCGACCGCAATCACGATGGCTTCATCTCCGAACAGGAAGCCTATGACCACCTGGCCGGGATCTTCAAGGCCAATGGCAAGGCCATGCCTGATGGGCTGTTCAGCCACCTGAGCAACAAATCCTGACGCGCTCGCCCTAGGCGCCGCCCGGCGAACACCGGGGCAGCCGGTGCCATGCACCGCGCTGCCTGGTTCGCCGGCAAGGCAGGCGCCTACATCCGCAAGACCTTGCGAGAGACCTGGCAATGACTCATCCCACCCCCTTGTACACCGGGCTCGGCCTGCGCCGGGGCTTGCTGCCCGAACTGCTGCGCATGGACAGCGCCGAGCTGGATTTTCTCGAGTGCGCCCCGGAAAACTGGATCGGCGTCGGCGGCACCTTTGGCCAAGGCCTGGAACGCCTGGCGGAACGCTTTGCCATGGCCTGCCACGGCCTGTCGTTATCCCTGGGCGGGACACAGCCGCTGGATTCGGCGTTTCTCGGTCGAACCCGGCAGTTCCTGGAGCGCCACCGGGTACGCCTGTACAGCGAGCACCTGAGTTACTGCTGTGACGACGGCCACCTCTACGACCTGTTGCCGATCCCGTTCACCGAGGAAGCCGTGCACCATGTGGCCGCGCGCATTCGCCAGGCCCAGGATATGCTCGGGCGGCGCATCGCGGTCGAGAATATCAGCTACTACGCCGCGCCCTACCAGGCCATGGATGAGCTCGACTTCATCCGCGCCGTGCTCGCCGAGGCCGACTGCGATCTGCTGCTGGACGTCAACAACGTCTTCGTCAATGCCTGCAATCACCGCTACGACGCCCAGGCTTTCCTCGCCGGCATCCCGCGGGAGCGGGTGGTGGGCATGCACGTGGCCGGCCACTACGACGAAGCCTTGGACCTCAAGGTCGACACCCATGGCGCGCCGGTCGATGAGGCTGTCTGGAACCTGTTCGCCAGTGCCTGCCAGCGCTTCGGCGCACAGCCGACGGTGCTCGAGCGTGACTTCAACTATCCGCCCCTGGCCGAGCTGCTGGCCGAGACCGCGCGCATCCGTGCGCTGCAACTGGCCCATGGAGGCTGCTGACATGCCTGCGACCTTACGTGCGCAACAATTCACCTTGGCCCGTCATCTGCGTGATCCGGCCGTCAATCCTGCGCCGCCGGGCATCGAGGCCCGACGCTTGAAAATCTACCGCGAGCTGTTCTATGGCGCCATCGAAGGGCTGCTGGCGGGCAGCTTCCCGGTGCTGCGCGCAACCCTCGGCCAGCGGCGCTGGCATGCCCGGGTCGCTGACTTCTATGCCCATTACCGCAGCCAGACGCCGCTGTTCACGGAAATCGCCGAAGCGTTCATCGACTACTTGCAACATATTGAGCTGGATGCCCCTTGGCAGCTCGAGCTGGCGCACTACGAATGGATCGAGGCGCAGTTGTTCCTGAGCGACGCCGAGGATCCTTGCCATGACCCTGCCGGTGATTTGCTCGAAGGTGAGCCGCTGTTGTCGTGCGTGGCCCGGGTGTTGGCCTATCGCTGGCCGGTGGAGCGGATCGGGCCGGGCTACCAGCCTGACCAGGTGCCCGCCGCCTGCACCTTGTTGCTGGTGTATCGGGATGCTGGCCTGCAGGTGCGTTTCGCGCGCCTGGCGCCGATGGCCTGGCAACTGCTGGCAGGTCTGCCCGGCAGCGGCCACGAGCGTTTGCGGGCGCTGGGCAATGACGAGGTCCAGCGCCAGGGGTTGAGGCTGCTGGAGCAATTGCGCGAACAGGGCATCATTGTCGGCACCGCCGCAGGCGCCGGCCTTGCCGGCGAACACGTGCACAGGTGAAGCCTAGGCTCGACCGGCACTTGCCTGCGGCTGGGCCTTTTTCGCCGGTTTCAGGCGCGACACGCCAAACAGTACCAGCGCCAGGCCCATCACCTGGTACAGCGAGATCGCCTCGCTCAGAATCGCCCACGAAGCCAGCACCGTCAGCACCGGCCCCAGGTTGCCCACCGCCGCGGTGTGGGTCGGGCCCATGCGCTGGATCGCCAGGGCCACCCAGTAGATCGGCAGCACCGTCGAAAACAGCGCCATCAAGGCCGCATTGGCCCATACCGCGCGCGGCAATTGCAGCAAGGGGGCGACATCCGCCACCAGCAGGTAGTGGGCCAGCACCATCAGCGATGATGCCGTGCCGCACAGCCCGGCCAGGCGCATCGAGCCCATGCGCTTGAGCATCATGCCGGTGCCGGCGTAGTACAACGCGTAGGTGACCGCGCTGGCGAACACCCACAACGCGCCGACCAGCACCTGGCTGCCGCCACTGGCGCTGCCGATGTCATGCACGAAGGCGATCCCCAGCCCCAGGTAGCACAGGCCCATGGCCGCCAAGGTGCGCAGGGTCGGGCGTTCCCGCTGGAGCACGGCCTGGATCACCAGTACCAGGGTGGGGTAGGTGAACAGGATCAGCCGCTCCAGGCCGGCACTGATGTATTGCAAACCGTAGAAGTCGAACAGGCTCGCCAGGTAGTAGCCGAACAGCCCGAGCAAGGCCACGCGCAGGCCGTCGCCCAGGGTCAGGGCGGCGGCGCCCTGGCTACGGCTGGACCACACCAGCCAGGCGAACAACGGCAGGGCCAGGGCCATGCGCAGAGCCAGCAGGGCGATGGCATCCACTGGGCCGGCGGCATAGGCGAGCTTGACGAAGATGGCCTTGAAGCTGAACCCCAGGGCCGCCAGCACGGCGTACAGGCTGCCGTTGGCGAGGGCGCGGTGGAGCGGGGCGGGCAGGTGGGTCATGGTCAGTCCGTAACAAAATGAGTCGCGGCTTATTCTGAACAGAAGGATGACGGGCTAGAATCGCTTTTTCTCGAACATACCCTTCTGTTTTGGAGAAGGCACCATGCACTTCGACCTGGCGGACCTGCGCCTGCTCGCCGCCATCGCCGCCACCGGTAGCTTGAGCAAGGCGGCGGCGAGCTTCCCGGTGGCGGTTTCGGCCGCCAGCACCCGGCTGCGGCAGTTCGAGGCCCGTAGCGGCCTGGTGTTGTTCATGCGCAAGGCCGACGGCATGCAGTTGACCCCCGCCGGGCGCCTGGTGCTGGAGTCGGCCCGTGGCGTGCTGGGCGAGGCGCAGAAACTGCACGACACGCTCAAGGAGCTGGCCGGGCAGCGGCGTATCGACCTGCACCTGGCGGTGTCGACGGTGACCAACAGCACCTTGTTGCCCGCGGTGCTCGGGCCGTTCCTGGCCGACTATCCGCAGGTCGACCTGCAATTGGTCGAGCACAAGAGCGTCGATGTGGTGCGGGCGGTGCTGGCGGGCGATTGCGAGATTGGTGTGTATGACGGCAACCTGGTCAACGATGGCGTGGTGTCGCTGCCGTTTCGCACCGAGCGCCTGGTGCTGCTGGTGCCGACCGAGCATGCCCTGGCCAGCCGTGAGCAACTGCGCCTGGCCGATGCCCTGGGCTTCGCCTTCGTCTGCCTGCCCGCCGAGCGGGCCATGCAGCGCTTCGTCGAGGAGTTGGCGATGAGCCTGGCCATGCCGCTGAAGGTGCGCGTACGGGCGCCAAGCTTCGAGGCCATCGCCCAGTTGGTGGCCCAGCACGCGGGCATCGCCATGCTCCCGGAAACCGCGGCGATTCGCGCCGAGCAGGAGTTGGCCGTGCGCCGGGTGGTGCTGGAAGAGCGTTGGGCGACCCTGGAGCTGCGTATCTGCTTCCGTGGCTGGGAGCGGCTGAGCAGCCATGGGCGACAGCTGGTGAGTTTCCTGTCGGGGCAGTGATGGATGCCGTATGAAGAGTATCTCTATATAAATGAATTCATTTGGATTCTATCCAGCTCTGCGTAACCGTCACCGAACGCATACGATCCTCTGCCGCGAACCGTATTGCACAGGTTAGCTTCCATGGCGTTCGACGCTTCCCCCAGGCCAACCCTGACCCTCGCCTTGACCGTCGCCGCCTTGATCGACCTGGCGGCGTTTGGCCGGCAGGTCATCCAGGTGTCGCTGGCGGCAAGCAGGGTCGGTCGTAACATGGTGTGAGTCTGCGCAGGTGGGTTCGCAGTCCAGGCTAGCGACGGCCGGCCAACAGGGGCATGACGCTGGGGTTACAGATCTGCAAGCTCGCCTGCGGTCAGGGCGATGCAGACGACGTGGCGCCTCGTACGAGGCGCCTTTTCACTGGTCGTCAGCTCTTTTCCTTCGGCTGGATCACGATCGCCAGGGCATCCGGCTCGGGCCCGGCCTTCCAACGGGCCTTTTCGCTCCAGTTGGCGGTATCGATCACCGCCACTTCGTCGCCGCCACTGATCGCCACGTAGACCCGCTGGCCGTCCGGCGATACCACCGCGCCGATCGGCAGCGCTTCCTCGCCCAATTGCGTGCGCCGGTACTCGGCGCCTTCGCGGGCCAGGCCGATGCGCTTGATCTCTTTCTTGGCGACCACATCGATCACTGCCAGCTCCGCCGACTTGGCGCAGGTGACCAGGGCGTACTTGCCGTTCGGGGTCATGGCGATGCGGATCGGAAACACCCCGGTGCGAATGCGGTCGGTGACCTCCAGGCGCTGGGTGTCGACGATCGCCACATCGTCGCCGGCGCGGTTGCTGACCCACACCTGGGTACCGGTGGGGGTCACCGCCACGCCTTCACTGCCTTGGCCGGTGGGGATCTCGGCGATCTTCTTCTTGTGCAGCAGGTCGACCACCGACAGGCTGCCGCCGTCGACGTGGGTGACATAGGCGCGGTCGGCGCCGGGTGATAGCGCGACCATGTGCGGCTTGCCGCCGCCGACTTCGATACGGTCGAGCACCTTGCCCTGGGCCAGGTCGACGATCAGCAGGCGCTCGCTGTCCTCGGTGGTGACCACCACTCGCTGGCTGTCGGGCAGGAAACGGATGCCATGGGGGCGCGAATCCTGGCCCAGGTCGATGGTGCGCACTACCGTGCGGCTGGGCCAGTCGATCACGCTCAGGCTGTTGTTGGCGGTGCCTTGCGCGCCGTAGTTGCCCACCACTGCCAGCAGGCCGTTGCCGCTGACCACCACTTCGTGGGGGCCGCTGCCCACTGGCAGGCGGAGCAGTTCCTGGCCGTTGCGGGTGTCCAGGGCCGAGACGCTGGCATCGGCCTTGTTGCCGACCAGCAGGATGTCGTCGGCGTTGGCCTGCGGCGCACCGGCCAGCAGGGCGCTGGCCAGGGCCAGCGGGAGCAGGGTTTTGCGATGAGGATGGGGCATGTCCAGTCTCCTTTGGATTGTGGTCCTTGTTGCATGCTCAAAGGCTGTGACCGGTGCAGTGCGCCGAGAGTTTCCTCGCCGGCGATCACCCAGCCTTGCTGGCTGGGCAGGCGCACAGAGACGCGAAGGTGGGCGCGGGCTCCTACGGGGCAGGGTGCGCCGCAAACCTGTAGGAGCCGGCTTGCCGGCGAACACCGGCGCAGCCGGTGCCATCTTCCGCGTTGCCAGGTTCGCCAGCAAGGCTGGCTACAGGGGACCGGCGATGCGCAGCCAGATTGCCGAGGCGTCGTCGCTCATCTTGAACCGTGGGTAGCGCAGGCAGACATCATCCAGGTTCTCGATCGTGCGCAAGGTATTGCCCAGATCGGCAAGCCCGTGGCTGTGCAGGCGCCTGATGAAGGCTGTGGGGTCACAGACCTGATAGGTGTCGAACAGCGCGGCGAAGCCGTCGCTCATCAATACCACATCGTCCCCAGGTGCTGCTGGCGCACGCGAGTAGAGCGTGTCTTGCCCGGACCGCGCCGCATCGACCCCCAATACTGCCTGGGCACGCTCCCGGGAGGCGCGGCGGTCGAGCACCACGGCCTCGGTGCGTACGCCGTGGGCACCGGTGCCGGGGCCCAGCGCGGCAGCTTCGGCACGCTCGGCCTTGTGGTCGGGCTCGGGGGTCAGGAAGCGCACGCCGCTGGCGCTGCGATGCAGGACCACGCAATCGGCCAGGTGCGCGCAGACCAGTTGGCGCCCCTCCAGCGCCACGGCGGCGAAAGCCGCGCGTGGCCATTCCCAGGGGGCCACGGGTTGGCGTTGGCGATCCTGCTGGAAGGCCTGGGCAATTTGCTCGAACACGCTGGTGCAGATGTCCTGCAAGCTGCCCGATGCCCCGGCAAAGGCCCGCTGCGCGGTGCCCGAAAGCCAGGCCGCGCCGCCCCGAGCCCCGAGCAGGCCGGGCTGGCCAAGGTCGGTGGCGCCGTCGATCACCCAGGCGTGGCGATCGGCGCAGCCGATACGGTCGTCGTTGGGGACGTCAGGCTTGCCGGCCAGGCTCAGGGTCTGGATCAGGTCGAAATGCATCGTTTGGCTCCTTGCAAGGGTCAGGCAGTGCTGTGACCTTGAAGGTTGTCGCATCCGCCGTCAAACCGCGCAACTGGCAAAACTATCAGGGCGTCGGGTGCAAGGTCTTGGCCATTTCCGCGGTGGCCGCCCAGCCCAGTGCGGCATACACCGGCCGGCCGACGTCGGTGGCATGCAGCACGGCGAACCCCAGCCCGCGCCGGCTGAACTCGGCTTCGGCCAGGCGCATCAGGGCCGTGGCCAGGCCGCGACGGCGATGGGAGGGCTCGACGTAGACATTCAGCACATAGCCGCGCCGGTCCTGGGTGGGGTGTGCCGGGTGCGGCGGCCAGTCGATGTCCATCAGGCCGATGGCCGCCACCACGGCTTGGCCATCGAGCAAGGCGAAGCCGTAGTAGCGGCCGTCGGCCAGGCGGGGTCGCAGCCAGGGGCCGAAATGTTCGGTCATGCTGCGCAGTTGTGCGGGATCGCCACCGGCTTCACGGAACATGGCTTGGCGGTGGGTGCATATCATCGATTCGTCGGGTGGGGATAGGCGGCGGGATGTCAGGCCGCCACAGTCGATGGGCGTAGGAATGTCGGGCATGTCTGGCGCTCGGGACGGAGGCTTCGATCCTAGGCGCGCTGCGGGCTAGGCGGCAGATACAGATGGCAGGCAAACGCGGCATACAGCCCGCTTGGCCATGAAAAAAACCACCCAGGGCTGCCCCCATCGCCGCCAATCGCCAATAATCCACCCCTTGCCACCGCCAGGCCCGCGCCATGCCCCAGCCGATCATCCTGCCCCTCGCCGAGAACTACCGCCACGGCGAGCACATCGCCCCGCACTGCCACGACCGTGCGCAACTGATCCATGCCATCAGCGGGGTGGTTACGGTCAACGCGCGCGAAGGCAGCTGGGTGGTCCCGCCTGGGCGCGGGGTCTGGGTCCCGGCGGCGGCCGAGCACGAACTGCGCATGGCCGGCGTGGTGCGCATGCGCACGCTGTTCGTCGACCCCGCCGCGCGCCCCGACCTGCCACGCCAATGCCAGGTGATCGAGATCTCGGCGCTGCTGCGCGAGTTGATCGTGCGGGCCATGGACATCCCCGCCGACCACCCGCCGCAAGGCCGCGAGGCGCGGATCATGCAATTGATCCTCGATGAGATCCGCGTGCTGCCGGTGTTCGCCCTGCATGTGCCCAGCCCACGCTCGGCGCAGTTGCAGGCACTGTGCGAAGCCTTGCGCCAAGCCCCGGCCGAGGCCTGGAGCCTGGCCCGTGCCGCGGCCCACAGTGGCTTGAACCCGCGCACCCTGACCCGCGCCTTCCAGCGCGAGACCGGCCTGAGCCTGGTGCAGTGGCTGCGGCGCATGCGCCTGCTGGCCAGCCTCGACGCCTTGGCGGCCGGGCAATCGGTGCTGGCAGTGGCGCTGGACCTGGGCTACGACAGCCCCAGCGCGTTCAGCGCAATGTTCCGCCGCACCCTGGGTGTGTCGCCCTCGGTCTATTTCGGCAGGGCCGCCGAGCGCTGGTAGGCCAGCGCCGACGCCTGCTCCCAGCCACCACCCAGCGCGGCATACAGGTTGACCTCGGCCAGCAACTGGGCCAGGCGGTCGTTGATCAAGCCTTGCTGGGCGCTGAACAGCGAGCGCTGGGCGTCGAGGAAGGTCAGGCTGCTGTCGATGCCGTTACGGTAGCGGTTCTGCGCCAGGTCGTGGTAGCGCTGGCTGGCCGCCACCAGGTCGCGCTGGGCCTGCAACTGGTGCTGGTAGGTGCTGCGCGCGGTGAGGCCATCGGCGACTTCCTGGAACGCGGTCTGGATCGATTTCTCGTAGCGCGCCACCTGCATGTCCTTCTGCAACTTGGCGTAGTCGAGGCCGGCACGCAGGCTGCCGGCGTTGAACAGCGGCAGATTGATCTGTGGCTGGAACAGCCAGCTGCCGGAACCGGCGTCGAACAAGTCGGCGAGCTGGCGGCTGCTGCTGCCGGCATTGGCGGTCAGGCTGATGCTTGGGAAGAACGCCGCCCGCGCCGCGCCGATGTTGGCGTTGGCCGCCTGCAACTGGTACTCCGCCTGGCGGATGTCGGGGCGCCGCTGCAACAGCTCGGCAGGCAGCCCGGCGGGCACGCGGGCGATCTGTTCGTCGGCCAGGGCCATGGCCGGCAGGTCGTCGCGTATGGCGACGCCGACCAAGCGCTCGAGCTGGTTGAGGTCCTGGGCGGCCAGGCGCCTGTAGCGGGCTACTGCGGCGCGGGTGCTGTCGACGCGGGTGGTGGCCTGGATCTGGTCGAGCGCCGACAGCGTGCCGGTGCGGCGCTGGCGCTGGGTCAGGCGCAGGCTTTGTTCGTCGGCTTGCAAGGTCCGCTGTGACAGTGCCAGCAGCTCCCGGTCGGCGCGCCAGGTGAGGTAGGCACCGGCAACGCTGGTGATCAGGCTCAGCTCGGCGCTGCGGCGGGCCTCGTCGGTGGCCAGGTAGTTGAGCAGCGCCTGGTCGCTGAGGCTGCGCAGGCGGCCGAACAGGTCGAGCTCATAGGCGCTGATGCCAAGGGTGGCCGATTGCTGGCTGCTGATCATGCCGTCGCCCCCGGTGCGCTGGCGCGGCAGGTACTGGCGAGTGCCCTGGGCGTTGGCGGAGACCTTCGGCAGCAACTCGGCGCGCTGGATGCGGTACTGGGCGCGGTAGGCCTCGACGTTGAGCACGGCCACCCGCAGGTCGCGGTTGTTGGCCATGGCGCTGGCCAGCAACTGGCGCAGGGCGGGGTCGTGGAACACTGCCTGCCAGTCGCGCGGCAGCGCCGAGGCCGCGGCGTCCTGGTAGGCGGCGCCGGCGGGATATTGGCCGGGTGCGGGCGAGGCCGGGCGCTGGTAGTCCGGCGCCAGGGTACAGCCGGCCAACAGTGTGGCCAGCAGGGGCAAGATGATTCGCGGCATGGCAGGTCTCGGCGGTCAGCGCCCGGCCAGCCAGCGGGCCAGGCCGTGACGGCCACTGACACCCAGCTTGGCCGTGGCGCGCTTGAGGTAGGTTTCGATCGAGCTGTTCTTGACGTGCAGGCGCAGCGCCAGTTGCGGCACGGTGTCGCCGGTCAGCAGGCCGATGCAGACCTCCTGTTCGCGGCTGGACAGGCGAATGGCCTCCTGTTCGAGGCGGTCGGTAAACAGTTGGCGCAGGGTGCCCGCTTCATCGGGCAGGAGTTGCCCAGGCCGGCGCTGGCCGCCCGCCTGGAGCAGCTGCGCGTGGTGTTCGACCAGCGGCAGCAAGGTGTCCGACAAGGTCTTGAGCAATGACAGCTCGGCCAGGGAGAACCCGCGCTGGGTCGGCTGGCGAAAGCAGCAGATCACCCAGCGGCGGTTGCCGCTGCGCGAGACCAGCTTGCACTGGTGGGCATCGCCTTGGGCGCCTACCGGGGTGTTGATCTGGATCAGCAGCGGATCTTCCATGCGCATGATGCTCTGCAGCAACGGATGGCGCAGCGGCCGCGTGTTGACGGCCTGCGGATGACCGGCGCTGCCCAGCACCTTGACCGCCTGGATGCGGGTCTGCTGGCTGTCGAGGGTCCATTCGCTGAGGTCGAGCCGATGCATCGGTACCAGGTCGCCAACCAGCTCGAACATCTGCTCGGCGAAGGAGCTGTCGCCGGTGCTGGCGACCAGCGCGCCCAGTTGCAGGTACAGCAGCGGGTCGTGGCGGTGTGCGGGGCTGTCGGTCAGCTTCATGTGCTTTCTTCCTTGATTCGCTAACGCTGCGGGTGGGGCTCGCGGGCGCTTCCTCTCTGCGGGGCGGGTTTGGCGGTATTGAATAGCAGGCTCCAAGCCTGCGTCTGTAATGGAAACCGGGGACAGCAAAGGCCATTTTTCACGCCGGGAAAAGGCGTCAGGTTTGCCGCTGGCTGGGCACTTGGCTGTCGGTTTGTCGGACAATTGCCGTCAGAAAGCCACTGGATCGCCGGCAATGGCCACCACACGCGCTGCGGGTAGGGCGCAGCGGACGTTGCCGGGTGGTCAATGTCCTACAAAAAAATCAGTGCGTTGATTCAACGGTTCAAGCGATGTACCGGGGCGCCGGTGAGGTTGGGCCGGGCTGTCCGGGTTTGTCGGGCCATACAGGCGCCCCGGGGCAATGCTTGAATACGCGGACGACCCCCGTTTCAAGGATGAAGTCCCCATGCTCGCCGCCGACAGCTTTGCCCTGACCTGCGCCCAGCGCGACATCTGGCTGGACCAGTTGAGCCATGGCGATTCTCCGCTGTACAACATCGGCGGCTACGTCGAACTGGCAGGGGCGCTCGACCCGCTCCGGCTGCGCCAGGCCCTGGCCCACCTGGTGCACGTGCATGATGCGCTACGCAGCGTGCTGGTCGACGACCCGGCGGGCAGCGGCCTGCCACGCCAGCGTTTCGTCGCCGACCTGGTGGTTCCTCTGGGCGAGCACGACGTGCGCGGCGAGGACGACCCGCCAGCCGCCGCGCAACGCCTGATCAAGGCGCAGATGCGCCAGGCGTTCACCCTCGACCGGGGCCCATTGCTGCGGGTGACGCTGATCCGCCTGGCCGACCAGCATTACCGGCTGGCTGCCCAAGCCCATCACCTGATCCTCGATGGCTGGGGCTTCGAGCAGTTCTTCCAGCAACTGGGGCAGTATTACGGGCTGCTCGAGCAGGGCTTGGCGTTGCCGGTTGCAGCGCCTTCCTACCGCGCGTACATCGATGAAGACCGCGCCTACCAGGGTTCGGCCCGCGAGCAGCGCGACCGTGACTACTGGTTGGCGCAATATCGCCAGCTGCCCGACGCCTTGCTGCGTCCGCGCGAGCGCGGAGCGGCCAGTGCATCGCCCAGCCACGCCTACGAGCAGCCGTTCGATGGGCAACTGCTGGCGCGCATGCAACAGCTGGCCAGCGCGCAGCAGGCCTCGGTGTTGCACGTGCTGTTGGCCGCGCTGCATGTCTGCTTCACCCGCAGCGCCCAGCGCGACGACTGGGTGGTGGGGCTGCCGCTGCGTAACCGCGGCGGCGCCCGGCACAAGGCGACGCTCGGGCTGTTCGCCCAGGTCAGCGCGCTGCGCATGGATTTCGGTCGTGAACTGAGCTTCGCCGCCTTGGTCGGCGCCATCGCCGACACACTACGGCGCGACCTGCGCCACCAGCGCCTGCCAGTGAGTGAGCTGAACCGCGCCTTGGGCCTGCTGCGCGAGGAGCGCGCGCAACTGTTCGAAGTGACGGTGTCCTACGAGGAGGAGGGCAGCGACCTGCGCTATGGCGCCTTGCCGGCGCATACGGTGAAGGTCAGCAACGACCACGAACCCACGCCGTTGTCGTTGTACCTGCGCAGCAACCGCCACAACGGCAAGGCCTGGCTGCACCTGGTCTACAACCTGGCCTGGCTGGACAGCGACGAGGTGCAGGCACTGGGCCAGCGCCTGCTGTGGGTGCTGGCCCAAGGGGTGGCACAGCCGCAGCGCAGGGTCGAGGCCTTCGACATCCTGTTGCCGGCCGAGCAGCAGTTGCTCGAGCAATGGAACGCTACCGCCACCCAGCCTCCGGCCCAGTGCCTGGTGCACCGCCGCATCGAAGCCCAGGCCGCCTGCCGAGCAGATGCCGTGGCCGCCGAGCAGCAGGGCCGGCAACTGACCTACGGCGCCCTCAACCAGCAGGCCAACGCCCTCGCCGCGCAACTGATCGAGCTGGGCGTGGGGCCCGAGCAGCGCGTGGCGGTGATGGCCCGGCGCGGGCTCGACACCCTGGTTGGCCTGCTGGCCGTGCTCAAGGCCGGCGGCGCCTACGTGCCCATCGACCCGGCGCATCCGCGCGAGCGCCTGGACTACCTGTTGCAGGACTGCGCGCCGCAGGTACTGCTGACCCAGTCCGACCTGCGCCAACGCCTGGGCGCATGCGCGCTGCCGGTGATCGAGCTGGACCGCCTGGAGCAGACCGCGTCGGCGCTGAGCAACCCCGAGGTGGCGGGCCTGTCGGGCGCTAGCCTGGTCTATGTGATCTACACCTCCGGCTCCACCGGCCAGCCCAAGGGCGTGATGGTCGAGCAGCGCATGCTCGCCAACCTGGTGGATTGGCACTGCGAGGCCTTCGATGTGCGGCCCGGCAGCCATGTCTCGAGCCTGGCCGGCTTCGGTTTCGATGCCATGGCCTGGGAAATCTGGCCAGCACTGTGCGCTGGCGCGACCCTGCACCTGGCGCCGCTGGGCGAGGGCAGCGAGGATATCGACGGGCTGCTGCGCTGGTGGCGCGCCCAGCCGTTGCAGGTGAGTTTCCTGCCGACCCCGCTGGCCGAACATGCTTTCGCCCAGGGCCAGCCGCACCCGACCCTGCGTACCTTGCTGGTGGGCGGTGACCGCTTGCGGCGCCTGGGCCGTGAAGGTGGCTATCAGGTGGTCAACAACTATGGGCCGACCGAGGCGACGGTGGTGGCCACCTCGGGGCGGGTCGAGCCGGGAGCAGCGCTGCATATCGGCGGGGCGATCGCCAACACCCGCTTGTACGTGCTCGATGAGCGCCAGCGCCTGCTGCCGATCGGTGCTGTCGGCGAGCTCTATATCGGTGGGCTGGGGGTTGCCCGGGGTTACCTGAACCGGCCCGGGCTAAGCGCCGAGCGCTTCATCGATGACCCGTTCGCCAGCCAGGCCAAGGCACGCCTTTATCGCACCGGCGACCTGGTGCGCTGGCGCGCTGACGGCACCTTGGATTACCTGGGACGCAACGATGACCAGGTGAAGATCCGCGGCGTGCGGGTGGAACTGGGCGAGATCGAAGCCGCCCTGGCCAGCCACGACGCGGTGCGCGAGGCGGTGGTGCTGCTGCGTGACGGGCAACTGGTGGCCTGGTTTCTCGACGCCGGGCCCACCAGCCCGCTGGCCTTGCACGCGCACCTGCGAGCCAGGCTGCCTGCGGCCCTGTTGCCATCGGCCTATGTGGCCGTGGCGAGCTGGCCGCTCACCGCCAATGGCAAGCTTGATCGTCGCGCCTTGCCGGCGCCGACCATGGACACCCAGTTGCGCCGTGCCCACGAGCCGCCCCAAGGGCCGCTCGAACAGCGCCTGGCGGCGCTGTGGGTCGAGCTGCTGCAGGTCGAGCGAGTCGGCCGCCAGGACCATTTCTTCGAGCTGGGCGGCCATTCGCTGCTGGCGGTGCAGTTGATCGAGCGCATGCGCCAGCAGGGCCTGCAGGTCGATGCCCAGGTGCTGTTTGGCCAACCCACCCTGGCCAGCCTGGCAGCCGCCGTCGCCACGGACCAGGCCGTGGTGATACCGGCCAACCGGGTGCCTGCGGGCTGCGCGCGGATAACCCCCGAACTGCTGGCCCTGGCGAGCCTGGACCAGGCCGCCATCGAGCGTATCGTCGCCACGGTGCCCGGCGGTGCGGCCAATGTGCAGGAGATCTATCCGCTGGCCCCACTACAGGAGGGCTTGCTCTACCACCACCTCACCGAGGCCCGCGACCCCTATCAACAGGACGCTTTGTTCAGCTTCGCCCGCCGCGAGGACCTGGATGCCTTCAGCCGGGCGCTGGAGCAGGTGATCGCGCGCCACGACATCCTGCGCACGAGCCTGGCCTGGGAGGGCCTGGAGCAGCCGCAGCAGGTGGTATGGCGCCAAGCCAGGTTGCCGCTGAACGTGCTCGAGGCTGTACCTGGGGATGCCGTGACGGCATTGCGTGCACAGGGCCAGGCCCTGGATCTACGTAGGGCGCCGATGATGGCTCTGGCCTGCGTCGAGGCCCAGGGGCGTTGGCTGGGCTTGCTGCGTTTCCACCACCTGGTCAATGACGCGGTGTCGATGCAGGTGCTGCTCCATGAACTGCGGGCGACGATGCTTGGCCAGGCCACCACGCTTCCTGAGCCAGTGGCGTACCGCAACTATGTCGCCCGTAGCCGCGACCCGGCCCGCCAGGCCAGCCACGAGGTGTTCTTCAAGGCCAGCCTGGCCGGTGTCGAGGCCCCGGCGCGGCTACCTGGGATGGGCGAGGGCGGTACGCCGGACAGCCGCACCGTCATCCTCGCGGCGCCGCTCGCCGCCACGCTGCGGCGCCTGGCCCGGGCGCAGGATGTCGGCCTGGGCAGCCTGCTGCACCTGGCCTGGGCCCTGGTGCTGGGGGCGTTGGGCGGGCGTGACGAGGTGGTGTTCGGCAGCGTGCTGCTGGGCCGGGTGATGGCCGGCGAGGGGGCCGACCGGGCGCTGGGCATGTTCATCAATAGCCTGCCACTGCGGGTGAGGGTGAGCGGATGCAGTGTCGGCCAGGCGCTGGCGGCGACCCATGCGCAACTGGCCGCCTTGCTGGCCCATGAGGATGCACCGCGAGTGCTGGCCCAGCGTTGCAGCGGCCTGCCGGCTGGCGTGGCAGTGTTCGACAGCCTGCTCAATTACCGCCATGGCCCGGCTCCCGAGCGCCTGACGTTGCCGGGCGTGACGCTGGAAGAGGCCAGCGAGGTACACAGCCACCCGTTGGTACTGACCGTGGACGATGAGGGCGACACCCTGCGCCTGGCCGTGCGTGCGCCCCGCGAACTGGGCGCGGCGCGGGTGCTGGGGCATGTCGAGTGCGCATTGCAGGCCTTGGCCGCGGCGCTGGCGGACGACCCGGCACTGGCACTGGACAGCCTGAGCACCGTGCCCGACGATGAACGCCGCTACTTGCTGGACACGCTGAATGACACCGAAGTGGCGCTGGACCCCGGCTGCCCGCACCTGCCTGCCCTGTTCGCCGCCCAGGTGCGGCGCACGCCGGATGCCGTGGCAGTGCAGGGCGAGGACGCTCAGCTCAGCTACCGCGAGCTGGACGCCCAGGCCAACCGCCTGGCCCATCACCTGATCGGCCTGGGGGTAGGGCCGGACCTGCGGGTCGCGGTGTGCATCGAGCGCGGTGCGCAGCTGCTGATCGGCCTGCTGGGCGTGCTCAAGGCCGGCGGCGCCTATGTGCCGCTGGACCCCGGCTACCCCGACGAACGCCTGCACTACATGCTGGCCGACAGCGCGCCCGTGGCCTTGTTGGTGCATGGCGCCACCCGAGGCTTGTGGGGCGACGTGGCCACGCCACGGGTCGACCTCGACCTCGCCGATTGGCAGGCTCACCCCGCGCAGGCCCCGGCGCTCGAGGCGCTGACCGGCGAGCACCTGGCCTATGTGATGTATACCTCCGGCTCCACCGGCACGCCGAAAGGGGTGATGGTCGCGCACCGCGGGCTGTGCAACCTGATGCACTGGGGCTCGAGCCTGTGCCCGCCGCAGCCCGACGGCGCCTTGCTGCAGCGGGCGCCGTTCAGCTTCGACGGTTCGGTGTGGGAGCTGTTCTGGCCCCTGTGCGCCGGCCTGCGCCTGGTGCTGGCGCGCCCTGACGGGCACCGCGACCCGGAGTACCTGGTGCAGCTGATCCAGGCGCGGCGGGTGAGCATCGTCAAGTTCGTCCCGGCCCTGCTGCATGCCTTCCTCGATGCCCCAGGGGTGGCGCAGTGCGCCAGCCTGACCGACATCTTCTGCGGTGGCGGCGAGCTGACCCTGGCCCTGGCCCGGCGCGTGCGTGAGCGTTTGCCGCGGGTGCGCCTGCATAACGTCTACGGCCCCACCGAGGCCACCGTCGACAGCACCGCCTGGACCCTCGAGGCGGATGCGCCGCTGCCCCTCACCGCGCCGCCGATCGGCCGGCCAATCGGCAATACCCGGCTGTACGTGCTCGACGCCCAGGACCGTCCGGTGCCGCTGGGTTGCAGTGGCGAGCTGCATATTGGCGGTATCGGCGTGGCCCGGGGTTACCTGGGCTTGCCGGCGCTGCAGGCGGCGCGCTTCATCGCCAGCCCGTTCGTGGCGGGTGACCGGCTGTATCGCACCGGAGACCTGGTGCGCTATCGCGCCGATGGCGAGCTGGAGTTCCTTGGGCGCAATGATTTCCAGGTCAAGCTCAACGGGCTGCGGATCGAACCGGGCGAGCTCGAGGCGCTGCTGGTGGCCCATCCGGCGCTGGACCAGGCCGTGGTGCTGGTACGTGACGAGCGCCTGGTGGCCTATGTGACCTGCCGCGAAGGCCAGCCAGCGCCGGCGCTGGAGGCACTGCGCAGCCACCTGCTGGCGCGGGTGCCGGCCTACATGGTGCCGTCGGCTTATGTGGTGCTCGGTGTGTTGCCACTGAGCGCCAATGGCAAGGTCGACCGCAGTGCCTTGCCGGCGCCCGGGGGGCAGGCCCTGATCAACCGCGCCTATGCAGCGCCTCGGGATGCGCTGGAGCGGACACTGGCGCAGATATGGAGCGAAGTGCTCAAGGTCGAGCAGGTAGGGCGCGACGACAACTTCTTCGAGTTGGGCGGGCATTCGTTGCTGGCAGTCAGCCTGGTGGCGCGCATGCGCCAGGCGGGGTTGCATGCCGATGCGCGGATGTTGTTCAACCAGCCGACCTTGGCGGGGTTGGCGGCGCATACGCAACGCCAGGTACAGCAGGTGGACATTCCGCGTTCGACGGTACCGGGGTTGGGGGGGCGACGGCGAATTTGAAGGAGATCCGGGGGGGCATGGGTGAGGCTTGAGCGGGCGCTTGGGCGCCGAGGTGGGCGCGATACGCCGTGTCGGTATACCCCACCGCTGATCGCAGGCGGGCCGTCCAGGCGGCAACCGGGGCTAGACTGCGGTCACCCCCTTGAACCCCGGAGGCCCCATGTCCCCCAAGAACCTTATCTGTCTCTGGTACGACAACGACGCCGAGGCTGCCGCCAACTTCTACGCCAGCATCTTCCCCGGCAGCCGGGTGACTGCGGTGCACAAGGCGCCGGGGGACTACCCCAGCGGCAGGCAAGGCGACGTGATCACCGTCGAGTTCACCCTGATGGGCATACCCTGCCTCGGCCTCAACGGTGGTGACACCTTCCGCCACAGCGAGGCGTTTTCGTTCCAGGTGGCCACCGACTCCCAGGAGGAAACCGACCGCTACTGGAACGCCATCGTCGACAACGGTGGCCAGGCCAGCGTCTGCGGCTGGTGCAAGGACAAGTGGGGGCTGTCGTGGCAGATCAGCCCGCGCCTCCTCACCCAGGCCGTGGCAGGTAGCGATCGGGCGGCGGCCAAGCGCGCCTGGGAGGCGATGATGAACATGGGCAAGATCGACATCGCCGCCATCGAAAAGGCGATCAAGGGCTGAGGGCCAGGCTGTGGGTACGACACGCCTGTTTCAACTTTCGCCATACATCCAGCGCATCAATGAATGGCGCCCGCCGATGCCCAGCTTGATTGCCGCGCGCCGCAGGTAGCTCTCCACGGTATTGACCTTCAACTGCAAGCGTGCGGCCTGCTGCGGTGCCGTATGCCCGGCCAGCAGCCCTCGGCACACTTGCATCTCGCGCTCGGACAGGGTGATGCCGGTCTGGCGTAATCGTTCGACGAAACGCTGCTCGAGGCTTTCGGGTTCGCTGGCCTGGGCCGCGGGCGGCTGCAAGGCGCTGATGTGTTTCTCCAGCATGGGCAACAACAACGGCGAGATATCCTCCAGTCGGCTGCGCTCGGTGGCGGAGAAACCGTAGCGCGGATCGGCGCGCAGCACGGTGATTTCGTAGTGGTAGCCATCCTTGCGCCGGGCCAGGTGCAGGCGTGCCGGGTCGTCGAAGGTCTCGCTCGGTTCGCCGGCGCTGAACACCGTCTCGCAGAGCAGGGTGGCGTCGGCATGCGGCGAGCAGGCAGGCGCCAGGCGTAATTGGCGAATATGGGTGGCGTCGATGGTCAGGTGAGTCTGGATCAGGTCGTGCAGATGCCGGGGGAAGTGGCGGCTGCCGGTACTGGCTATGACTTTGCCGATCTGCGGAAACAGCAGGTGCGAATTCATCGTGTCATCCATGAGGTACGGTGGTACGAAAGGCCATGCACGCCTGTAGCCAGCATCCTTGGCTGGCGGCGGGGCCGTTGGCGCTGCTTGCTATCCTAGTACAACGATTGAGTGACGGTTAAATGAAGCTGGAATAATGGCATAACAATATCACTTGTGCCCGTGTCTCACCGACGCCCACGCAGTCGGGTATGATGCCAGCCCTTTCCCCAACGAGGCCCGACCCATGTCCCTGAGCGCAGCACAGATTGGCGAATTCCGCGCCTTCGCCGAACAGCTGGCCGATGCCGCCGCCCACGCGATCCAGCCGTACTTTCGCGCAAGCCTGGAGGTCGAGGACAAGGGCGGGCGCCTGTACGATCCGGTCACCGTGGCCGACAAGGCCGCCGAGGACGCCATGCGCACGTTGATCCAGGCGCGCTACCCGCAGCACGGCATTCTCGGCGAGGAGCAAGGAACGCTAGCAGGCAGCAGCCCGCTGCATTGGGTGCTCGACCCCATCGACGGTACCCGCGCCTTCATCACCGGCCTGCCATTGTGGGGCACGCTGATCGCCCTCAACGACGGCGAGCGACCGGTCATTGGCGTGATGAACCAGCCGTTCACCGGCGAGCGCTTCGTCGGCACGCCCGAAGGCGCCTGGCGCAGCGGCACGCCGCTGAAGACCCGGGCCTGCGCTGAGCTGGCCGCCGCCACGCTGATGTGCACCACCCCGGACATGTTCGACACCCCGGCGCGCAAGGCGGCCTTCGAACAGGTGGCCGGCCAGGCCCGGCTGATGCGCTACGGCGGCGACTGCTACGCGTACTGCATGTTGGCTTCGGGGTTCGTCGACGTGATCGTCGAGGCCAGCCTGCAGCCCTACGATGTACAAGCACTGATGCCGATCATCGAAGGGGCGGGCGGGGTGATCACTGCCTGGGATGGCAGCAGCGCGCAGAACGGCGGTTGCGTGGTGGCGTGCGGTGACCCGGCGCTGCATGCGCTGGTGGTGGCGATGCTGCGTCACGCCATGTGACAGGCGCCAGCATCGCACTTTTTCGCATTTGTGCGTTCTATGCATGGCCAGGCCGCAGCGATTCCCGTGGCGGCCGCCCCTTGCTAGCGGTGCCGATGGCTGTACGACGACTTGCCCTGATCCCCCCATGCCTGCTGTTGACGGGCGCCCTGGTGACCCTGAGTGGCTGCAGCCAGCAACAGGGCAGCGACCTGTTCACCCAGCTGCGCAACGGCAAGCCCGACGAGCTGTTCCAGACCAGTGTCGACCGCATGGCGACGCTGGCCATGCGCGACAACCTGCAGAGCCTGTATCTGCTGATGAACAAGCTGTACCTGCGCAACCCCAACCAGTGGAAACAGTCTGGCTACCTCGATGCCACCACCGCCGCGCGGCAGATTCGCATTGCCATCGAGCAGCGCCAACCGTTGCCGCAGTTGGGTGAGCGCCGCGACCTGGCGGCCCTGAGCTATGCCCTGAGCCCGGAGTTTCGCGGCGACCGGGTCGGTGCGTTCATCTATGCCATCGGCAGCATGCTGGTCACCGCCCACGGCGGGCGTACCGAGTTCTACATGACCGACGCCATCGACCCGCTGTTCATCAATAACGCGGCGCGCAATATCGAGAAGGCCACCTGGATGCTCAGCCAGCGCCAGGATGCCAACGGGGTGTTGTTGCTGTTCTCCAACGAGATTTCCGAGCAGGGCAGCAACCTGAGTTTTGCCGTGGAGTTCGGCAAGGTGGTCGCGCGCCTCGACCTGCTGGCGCAGATGCTCGATGAGCGCTACCGGCGCATTGGCCTTAATTATGCGCAGAGCCTGTTGCTGATGAACTTCCTGCCGGTGCAGTGAGCGGGTGGGCTACCGGCCGTAACCGCCGTGGGAGCCGGCTTGTCGGCGACCAGCGAGACTCCGCGTCGCCTGGTTCGCCAGCAAGGCTGGCTCCTACGGGCGGGCAGGTCGCGGGCGGCGTAGGAGCCGGCTTGCCGGCGAACAGCGAGACTCCACGCCGCCCGGTTCGCCAGCAAACTGGGGTTTGTACTCAGGCGACATCGACCAGGACGATCTCGCTGTCTTCCAGCGCGGTCACTCGCAGCACGCTTTCCTGCTCGATCGCCACGCCATCGCGGGCCTTGGCCTGCAAGCCGTTGATCTCGACCCGGCCCTTGGCTGGCACCAGGTAACCGCGACGCCCTGGGTCGAAGGCATACTCGGCGCTTTCCCCAGCCTTCAGGGTAGCTGCCACCAGGCGGGCATCGGTACGGATGCGCAAGTTGCCCTGATCCCCCGCACGGCCGCTGGCCAGGGTCACGAAGCCTTCGCCACGCTCACCCTTGGGGAAGGGCCGGGTGCCCCAGGACGGCGCTTCGCCGACGTTTTCGGGGATGATCCAGATCTGGAAGATCCGTGTATCGACCTTCTCCAGGTTGTACTCGCTGTGGACGATGCCGCTACCGGCACTCATCACCTGCACATCACCAGCCTCGGTGCGACCTTTGTTGCCCAGGCTGTCCTGGTGGGTAATGGCGCCTTCGCGAACATAGGTGATGATTTCCATGTCGCGGTGCGGGTGCGGCGGGAAGCCGGCACCGGCGGCGATCAGGTCGTCGTTCCAGACCCGCAGGTTACCCCAGTGCATGCGCGCCGGGTCGTGGTATTCGGCGAACGAGAAGTGGTGGTGGGCGTCGAGCCAGCCGTGGTTGGCATGGCCCAGGCTTTCGAAGGGTCGCAGTTGCAGCATGATGGTGCTCCTCTGAATCGGTGGAATGGGGCCATGATGGCGGCTTGAAAGATCGAAAAAAAGCGTAAATATCGGCTTGATTTAATCAGTTTAATGGATGGTTATGGCTGCGAGGCTACCTGCGATTCATCGCCTAATCCCCTGATCCATAAGCATTCGCTGGCGCTTTTTGGTGGATGAGGCGAACATGCTCGCTGTTTCGATCTTCAATGGAGTGACCGTGCCCCACGCGCATCCCCAGGCCCCGGCCGACCTGACCCCGCCCGCCCAGTTGCCCTGGCTGCGCCGCCTCGCCGCGCGCCTGCTGGGTCGTGGCTTGAGCCGCCTGCAGGCGCAGCACCGTGACTCCTGGTTCCTCGGGCACGCCAGCGGCCAGCGCAGTGGCCATGCCGATGGGCTGCGCGAAGGGTATGAGCGTGGCAGGGTGGAGGGCTACGAGGCCGGGCGCCAGGTGCTGATCATCCGCGACACCCGCCCGGAGCAGGCCGCGGTGCCAGGCCAGGACGACAAATTGTTCGATGACTGGCGCCTGCCGCTGACTGCCGAGTTGAAAAAGCGCTTCAAGGCCGACGTGGCCCAGCGCTTGCCGGCGGACGCCCAGCCGAGCGCCGCGCAGTGGAAGCTGATCTTCAGCGACACGCCCTCCACCTGCGTGGTGGCCGGGGCCGGCGCCGGCAAGTCGACTTCGCTGGTGCTGCGTATCCTGCTGCTGCGCCACTACCTGGGCTTCGAGCTCGACGCCTTGACTGTGGTGACCTTCACCCGCGAGTCGCGCAAGGACTTCATCCAGCGTCTGCTGCAGGTGTTCGGCCTGTGGCAGGTGGCCTTGTCGCCGGCCCAGGGCCGCGAGCTGGTGCGCACTTTCCACTCGCGCATCCTGCCGCTGGTGCGCAGCCTGCCGGGCTTTGCCCAGGTGCGCGCCTTCGAGACCCTGGGCAACGAGATGCCCGCCGGGGCCGAAGCCGACGCCGAGAGCAACCCCTTCGACCTGCGCCTGAACGACGCCCAGCGCCAGCAACTCAACCTGTGCTACCGCGACCTGCTGGCCGACAGCCCACGCTTCGCCGAGTTGGTCGGTAGCTTGCGTCAGGAGGCACTGCTGCTCAAGCCCCTCGACCCGGAGCATCCGGATGTGCAGAAGCGCGCGCAGGTCACCCAGCTGGCGGCGCAGCGTGACGAGGAACTGTGCGATGTGATCGAGGACCTGTGGTTCGCCGCTGGCGCCTGGCCGATCAAGGGCATCGAGCCGTGCCGCGAGACCGTGCAGATCCGTGGCAGCCGCTTCCATGTGCATGGGCGCCTGGAAGGGTTGGATGCCTGGGTGGTACTGGGCTTCGACCCCAGCGAAAGCGGCCAGTACCAGCGCCCCGGCGCCAAGCTTGCGGTGCGTGCGGAATGGGCGGTAAAACGCACCCTGTTTCAAGCTTTTTGCGATAAGCCATTGATATGGCTAGATAACTATTCGGCGGCCAAGCGTTTGGCCGCGTCCCTGGCGGGGGACGCCGTTGCCGGCCCCGGCTTTGAATACAAGGTCAAGGGCGAGCTGGCCCCGGCGCCGCTGCTCGATGCGTTCGTCAGCGCCGCAGGCTTTATCGAGAACCTCGGCCTGGAGGTCAGCACTGCGGTGGCTGCCATGAGCTTCCCGCCCGGTGACAGCGACGCGGCCTTCTTCGAGGCCCTGGCCCTGTACTGGAAAGCCTTCGAGGCGCACCTGCTGGCCCAGTCGCCGCCGGTGATGACCTACAACCGCATGTTCGCCCTGTTCGGCGAGAACAACCCGGAAAACCTGGCGTTGTTGCCCGACCCGTTGCTGCGCCCGTTGGCGCACCTGATGATCGACGAGTTCCAAGACGTCTCGCCGCAGATCGTCAGCTGGCTGCGCGCCAGCCTTGCCGAGATTCGCCGACGTGGCCCGGCGATGCACAGTGGTCGGGTGGCGCAGCATTCGTCACTGATGTGCGTGGGCGACGACTGGCAGTCGATCTACGGCTGGCGCGGCAGTTCACCGAAGTACTTCATGGAGTTCACCAAGGCTTTCCCGTCGCCGGCCAACACCCGGGTGATGCTGGTGGAGAACTACCGCAGCCAGCAACACATCATCGATGCCGCCGAGCACCTGGTCAAAGGCGCTGCGGCCATCAGCGGCAAGAAGGCCCGCGCCAGCGGCCTGGCGGCCGAGTTGCCGTTATCGCCGGTGAAGGTGTTCGAGCGCGACGAGGCGGCGCTGGCCCAGACCCTCATCGAGCATTACCAGCAAGGCGAATCAGTGATGATGTTGTTTCGAAAAACAAGCGATAAGTTATTGATTGAACAGCATTTAATTGATGTTATTAAAGCTGATTCTAGCTTGCCAGCCAGCCAGCGCCGGCTGCGCCAGCTGACCTATCACAGTGCCAAGGGCCTGCAGGCCGACGCCGTGTTCATGCTCGGCGACTGCCAGTACCTGACCAGCTCGCCTTACAAGAACCAGGTCTATCGCCTGGCCGGCCTGGGCAAGCCCGGCGATGCCCAGGCCTTCGACACGGCGCAGAAGGAAGAGGTGCAGCGCCTGGCCTATGTGGCGGTGACCCGGGCGGCGAAGCATTGCTACTGGCATGTCGAGAAGCCCGGCGCCGAGGCCGCCGCGCAACCGCGCGCCTCGAGCCAGGTGCAGGGGCGCCAGGCGTTCTTCGAGGACCTGCGCGGGCAATAGAGGGCTGCTATGGTCTAGGCAGCCTCTGCTCAGGGAGCGCGACCCTGCCTGCTTTCCAAACCGCCCGCTCCTGATTGGGGGCGGGCCGCCCCCCCCCCATGGCTTAGCGCCGCCGGCAACCATTAACATGCCTGCCTCGAGCGCAACCCGACGCAGGAGCCCGCATGACCGCTGTCACCGTGCAAAGCCACTGGCTCGAAACCCCGCAAGGGCGCCTCTACGCCCAGACTTGGACCCCAGCCACGGCCCACGCGGTCCCCATCATCCTGATACATGATTCGCTAGGTTGCGTGGCGCTGTGGCGGGACTTCCCCGAGCAACTGGCCCTGGCCAGCGGCCACCCGGTCATCGCCTATGACCGCCTTGGTTTTGGTCGCTCGGATGCCCATCCCGGTAACCTGCGGCCCGGCTTCGTCGAAGCCGAAGCCGGCGAGGGTTTCGCCGCGCTGCTGGCGCAGAGGGCGATCGGGCCCTACATCGTGTTCGGCCACAGTGTCGGTGGCGGCATGGCCATTGCGTGCGCCGCCGCCCATGCCGAACGCTGCCTGGGCGTGATCAGCGAGTCGGCCCAGGCGTTCGTCGAGGCCCGTACCGTGGCCGGGATTCGCGCCGCCGAGCAGCAGTTCGCCGAACCGGGCCAACTGCAGCGATTGCGGCGTTACCACGGCGACAAGGCCGAGTGGGTGCTGCGGGCCTGGATCGACAACTGGCTCTCGGCGGATTTTGCCAGTTGGAACCTCGACCAGGTTCTGGCGGGACTGCGTTGCCCGTTGCTGAGCCTGCACGGTGATCAGGATGAGTTCGGTAGCCTGGCGCACCCGCAGCGGCTTGCCGAACTGGCGGCGGGTGCGGCGCAGGTGCAGGTATTGGCCGGGGGCGGGCACGTGCCGCATCGGGAGCAGGCGGATTGGGTGCTGAAGGCGGTGGTGGGGTTTTTGCGGCCGCTGGCTTGACGGGGCCTTGGGGGTGCTTGTCGCGGGCCTTTTGGCGCCTATGAAATCTAACGCAACATCTGTCACGACCGCCCGCAGCGCTCGGTCCCACCGGCGCTGCATCTATCCCAGCCAACCCCTCCAAGCCTTTGTCCCCCCTTCCCATGTCAGCCGTCTGTCGCCCAATCCATTAGCGTTCCGAGCATTTCCGATTGGCAAAAGCAGGATGCTTACCGATGCTCTTCAGCGAACTCATGGCAGCGCTTTCCACCCGTGCGATCCGACTCCAGCGCGAGGAGGCCGACCTGCTGGTCGACGGCGCCGATGATGCCCTCGACGATGCCCTGTGGGACGCCTTGGCCGCCCACAAACCGGCCCTGCTGGAGATGCTCGCGAACCACGGCAACGACTGGCACAGCCCGGCGCTGCGCGCGACCCCCGAGATGCTGCCGCTGGCCGAACTGGACCAGGCGGCGATCGACCGCATCGTCGCCAGCGTGCCCGGCGGTGTGGCCAACCTGCAGGACATCTACCCGCTGGCGCCGCTGCAGGAGGGCATGCTCTACCACCACCTGAGCGCCCGCGCCGGCGACCCCTATGTGCTCCAGGCGCAGCTGCGCTTCGCCAGCCCGGCGCACCTGGAGGCCTTCGCCGAGGCCCTGGACTGGGTGATCCAGCGCCACGACATCCTGCGCACGGCGATGGCCTGGGAACTGCTCGATGCCCCGCGCCAGGTGGTCTGGCGCCAGGCCCCGCTGGTCCGCGAAAGCCTCCAGCTGACGGCGGGAGAAGCGCCGCTGGGCCAGCTGCGTGCGCGCTTCGACAGCGGCCACTACCGCATGGACCTGCGCCAGGCGCCGCTGCTGCGCCTGGTCGATGCCCGGGGCGAAAACGGCGAGGTGGTGGCCCTGTTGCTGTTCCATCACACGGTCATGGACCACACCGGCCTGGACATCGTGCGCCGCGAGATCCACGCGCGCCTGGCCGGCGAGGGCGAGCGCCTGCCTGCCGCGGTGCCGTTCCGCGACCTGCTGGCCAGGACAGCGCTGGCCCGTGACGAGCAGGCCCATGAGGCGTTCTTCAGCGCCATGCTGGCGGATGTCGACGAGCCGACCCTGGCCTTCGGCGTGGCGGAGCTGGCCGGCCAAGCCGTGCAAGAGGCGCGGCTGACCTTGCCCACGGCCCTCAGCCGGCGCCTGCGCGCCCAGGCCAGGCAGTGGGGGGCGAGCCCGGCGAGCGTCATGCACCTGGGCCTGGCGCGCTTGCTCGGGGCGCTGTCCGGGCGCGACACGGTGGTGTTCGGCAGCGTGCTGCTCGGGCGCATGGCCGCAGGCCTTGGTGGCGAACAGGCGCTGGGCATGTTCATCAACACCTTGCCATTGCGCGTCGATCTGGCCGGGCAGGGCGTGCGCGACGCCCTGCTGGCCACCCACCGCCAGCTCACCGCGTTGCTCGACCACGAACAGGCGCCGCTGGCCCTGGCCCAGCGTTGCAGCGCGGTGGCGGCACCGGCGCCGCTGTTCAACAGCATGCTCAACTACCGCCACAGCGGCGCTGCCGACGCCGCCGAGGTGATCGCCGTGGCGCCGGGCATCGATGTGGTCGGTGCCCAGGAGCGTACCAACTACCCGCTGGCAGTGGCGGTCGATGATCTGGGCGAAGACCTGCGCCTGACCGTCCAGGCCCTGGCCGCCTGGGGCGCCGAGCGCCTGTGCGGGCAATTGCAGCAGGTGTTCGGCGAGCTGGTCGAGGCCTTGGAGCGCGAGCCTGGGCGGCCGCTGTTGCAGCTGTCGGTGCTGCCCGCCCAGGAACGCCAGTGGCTGCTGGTCGACTGCAACGCCAGCGCCGCGGCGCCGGCGCCGGACCTGCCGCTGCATGGTTTGTTCGAACGGCAGGCCGCCGCGCGTCCCGCAGCCATCGCGGTGCAGGCCGAGGACGGCGAACTGAGCTATCGCGCGCTCAACGAACAGGCCAACCGCCTGGCCCATCACCTGATCGGCCTGGGCGTCGGCCCGGACCTGCGCGTGGCGATCTGCGTCGAGCGCGGTCCGGCCTTGCTGGTCGGCCTGCTGGCGATCCTCAAGGCCGGTGGCGCCTATGTGCCCCTCGACCCCAGCTACCCCGCCGAGCGAATCCGCCACATGCTCGCCGACAGCGCGCCGTTGGCGGTGCTGGTGCAAGGCGCCAGCCGCGACCGGGTGGGCCAGGGGGCTGCGCCGACGGTCGACCTCGACCAGCCGAGCTGGGCCTCGCTGCCGTCCAGCAACCCTGAGGTGCCGGGGTTGACTGCGCGGCACCTGGCCTACGTGATCTACACCTCAGGCTCCACCGGCCAGCCCAAGGGCGTGATGGTGGAGCACCGCAACGTGGTCAACCTGGTGCACTGGAGCGACCAGTTGATCGCCGCCAACCCCCAGGGGGCGCTGCTGCACAAGACCCCGGTGAGCTTCGACGCCTCGGTGTGGGAGCTGTTCTGGCCACTGTGCACCGGCTTGCGCCTGGTGCTGGCGCGGCCAGACGGCCAGCGCGAGCCCGGCTACCTGATCGAGCTGATCCGCCAGCGCCAGGTCAGCGTGGTGCAGTTCGTGCCGGCGCTGTTGCAGCAGTTCCTCGACGAACCCGACAGCGCCTGCTGCGAGAGCCTCAGCGATATCGTCTGCGGCGGCGGCGAACTGACCGAGGCCCTGGCGCGCCAGGTGCGCGAGCGCCTGCCGCAGGTGCGCCTGCATAACGTCTACGGCCCCACCGAGACCACGGTCGACTGCACGTCCTGGACCCTGGAGCCTCAGGCGCCGCTGCCCAGCGCGGCCTTGCCGATTGGCCGGCCCATCGCCCACACCCGCGTGTATGTGCTCGACAGCGCCGACCAGCCGCTGCCGTGGGGCGTGGCCGGGCACCTGCATATCGGCGGCGCCGGCGTGGCCCGGGGCTACCTGGGGCTGCCCGAGCAGCAGGCCGAGCGTTTCATCGCCAGCCCGTTCGTGGCCGGCGAGCGCCTGTACCGCAGCGGCGACCTGGTGCGCCAGCGTGCCGACGGCGTGCTGGAGTTCCTCGGGCGCAACGACCATCAGATCAAGCTGCGCGGCCTGCGCATCGAGCCAGGCGAGATCGAGGCGGCCCTGGCGCGTGTTGCCGGCGTGCGCGAGGCGCTGGTGCGGGTGCATGAGCATGCCCACGGCGGGCCGCAACTGGTGGCCTACTACAGTGGCGCGGCGCACGCCGCCGAGCAGCTGCGCGCGGCCTTGCTCGGCCAGTTGCCGGAGTACATGGTGCCGGCGCTGTTCATCCACCTGGCGGCGATGCCGCTGACCGCCAACGGCAAGGTCGACCGCAAGGCCCTGCCGACGCCCGAGGCGCCGCTGCGCCAGTACCAGGCCCCGCAGGGCGAGGTCGAGCAATGCCTGGCGGCGATCTGGGCCGAGCTGCTGGGTGTCGAGCGGGTGGGCCGGGACGACAACTTCTTCGAACTCGGCGGCCATTCGTTGCTGGCGGTGCGCCTGGTGGAGCGCATGCGCCGGCAGGACTTGCACGCCGACGTGCGCGTGCTGTTCGGCCAACCGACCCTGGCCGCGCTGGCCGCCAGCGTCACCGGCCAGGCGCGCATCGAGGTGCCGGCCAACCGTATCGTCGCCGGTTGCACGCGGATCACCCCGCAACTGCTGCCCCTGGCCAGCATCGACCAGGCCGGCATCGACCAGGTGGTGGCGCAGATCCCCGGCGGCGTGGCCAATATCCAGGACCTCTATGCCCTGGCGCCGTTGCAGCAGGGCATCCTCTACCATCACCTGGCCAGCGCGGGCGCCGACCCCTATGTGGTCCAGGCCCGCTTCGCCTTCGCCGGGCAAGGGCAACTGCACGCCTTCGTCGTGGCGCTGAACCAGGTGATCGCGCGCCACGACATCCTGCGCACCAGCCTGCACTGGCAGGGCCTGGAGGCGCCGGTACAGGTGGTCTGGCGCCAGGCGCCGCTGAGCCTGAGCCCGGCATTGGCGGTGCCGCGCCTGGACCTGGGCCGCGCGCCGTTGCTGCGCTTGAGCCGCGAGGTGGTGGACGGCCGCTTGCAGGCGACCTTGCTGCTGCACCATGTCCTGCTCGACCACACGGCGGTGGAGCAGCTGGTGGCCGAAGTCGGTGCCTTGCTGCAGGGCCAGGCCGAGCTGGCGCCGAGCATTCCCTATCGCAACTACGTGGCCCAGGCGCGCCTGGGCGCCGATAGCCAGGCCGACGAGGCGATGTTCCGCGCGTTGCTGGGCGATATCGACGAGCCGACCGAGGTGTACGGCCTGCGCGAGGCCAAGGTCGATGACCGCCCGCTGAGCGATAGCCGCTTGGCACTGGACCCCGCCTTGGCCAGACGCTTGCGCGAGCAGGCACGGGGCTTGGGCCTGAGTGTCGCCAGCCTGGTCCACCAGGGCTGGGGGCAAGTGCTGGCGCAGTTGTCCGGGCGTGAGGAGGTGGTGTTCGGTACCGTGTTGCTCGGCCGCCTGCAAGGCGGCGAGGGCGCCGACCGGGCCCTGGGCATGTTCATCAACACCTTGCCGCTGCGGGTCAGTGTCGGCGCGCTCGGCGTCGCCGAGGGCGTACGCCTGACCCACCAGCGCCTGGCGCGCCTGCTCGAACGCGAGCAGGCCTCGCTGGCCCTGGCCCAGCGCTGCAGTGGGGTTGCGGCCGGGCAGGCGCTGTTCACCAGCTTGCTCAATTACCGCCACAGCAGCGCCGGGCAGGCCGAGGGCCCGCGCTGGCAAGGCATCGAGTTGCTCGCCGCCGAGGAGCGCAGCACCTACCCGCTGGTGGTCAACGTCGACGACTACGGCAGCGATCTGCGCCTGTCCGTCCAGGCCGTGGCGGCGGTCGATGGCGAGCAGGTCTGCCACCTGTTGCAGATGGCCCTGGTGCGTCTGGTCACCGCGTTGGAGCTGACCCCCGACAGCGCCTTGCACAGCCTGCATGGCCTGCCCGAAGCCGAGCGCGAGCAGGTCCTGTGTGGTTTCAACGCCACGGCGCGCGACTACCCACGCGAGCAGCCCCTGCATCGCTTGTTCGAGGCCCATTGCGTGCGCACCCCAGCGGCGCTGGCGGTGATGCATGGCGAGCGCTGCTGGAGCTACGCCGAGCTAGAGACCCAGGCCAATCGCCTGGCCCAGCACCTGGTGGAACTGGGCGTGCAGGCCGGCGAGCGGGTGGCATTGCTGTTGCCACGTTCGTTCGACCTGCTGGCGGCGCAGTTGGCGGTGAGCAAGTGCGCGGCGGTGTTCGTGCCGCTGGATGGCAATGCGCCGCTGGAGCGCCAGGCGTTCATGGTCAGTGACAGCCAGGCGCGGCTGCTGCTGACCCACAGCGACCAGGCGGTGATCGATGTGGCGCGCCGGGTCGAACTCGACCAGCTCGTGCTCGATGGCTATCCGGACCAAGCGCCGCAACGCATGGCAGACGCCGGCAGTGCGGCGTACATCATGTACACCTCGGGCTCCACCGGCACGCCGAAGGGTGTGCAGGTGCCGCACCGGGCCATCGTGCGCCTGGTGATCAACAACGGCTTTGCCGATTTCAACAGCCAGGACCGCGTGGCCTTCGCCTCCAACCCGGCGTTCGACGCCAGCACCCTGGAAGTCTGGGCGCCGCTGCTCAATGGTGGCGCGGTGGTGGTGATCGAGCAGGACCAGGTGCTGTCGCGCCAGGCCTTGCGCGAGGCGCTGCTGAGCCAGGGCGTGACGGTGCTGTGGCTGACGGCGGGCTTGTTCCACCAGTTCGCCGACGACCTGCTGCCGGCCTTCAGGCAGCTGCGCTACCTGATGGTGGGCGGCGATGTGCTGGACCCGGCGGTGATCGCCCGCGTACTGCGCGACGGTGCGCCGCAGCACCTGCTCAATGGCTATGGCCCGACCGAGGCGACTACCTTCAGCACCACCCACGAGATCACCCAGGTAGGCGGGGGCAGCATTCCAATTGGCAAGCCGATTGGCAACGCACGTTGCTATGTGCTGGATGCCCGTCAGCAACTGCTGCCGGTGGGCGCCGTTGGCGAGCTGTACATCGGCGGCGACGGCGTGGCCCTGGGCTACCTGGGCCAGCCTGAGCTAACTGCCGAGCGCTTCCTGGCGGACCCGTTCAACGGCGGCAGCATGTACCGCAGTGGCGACCTGGTCTGCTGGCGGGCCGACGGCACCTTGCGCTACCTGGGCCGGGCCGACCAGCAGGTCAAGCTGCGCGGCTTCCGTATCGAGCTGGGCGAGATCG